>JABDQB010000129.1 GCA_013042495.1 Gemmatimonadota bacterium | reverse complement strand
ATGCCCACCAGGTTGTGCACCTGCAGCAGGTCGAAGCGGTCGGTCTGCAGTCGCTCGAACGAGCTGGCGATCTCGGCGTTGCCTTCGTCCCGCCCTTCCTTACGCACCTTGGTGGCGATGAACACGTCGTCGCGGAATCCGAGTTCTGACACCAGGTCTCCGACCACGACTTCCGCGTTTCCGTACGAAGGGGCGGTATCGATCACCGTGCCGCCGAGTTTCCGGAACGTGGCCAGGGTCTCCCTCAGCGGGTCGAGCTCGGCCCCTGACGCCGCGACGTCGTACCTGCGCGCCGTTCCGATCCCCACGACCGGGATCTCCTCACCGGTGGACGGTACGGGTCGAGTGATGAGATCGAACGGTCGCACGGGTCTCCGTGCGAGTCCCGGCCTTACCCCGAGGGCCACGGCCGCCGAGGCTCCGGCGCCGATCTTTACCAGGTCACGTCGTGAGAGAGTCATCGCTTGCTCCTTCAGGTGTGGCCGCCAGGGCCTCCTGGCGTCGTCCAAGCTGCAATCCGATCAGGGCCCACAGGCCGGCTACCGGCGCTGCGACGAGAGCGATCGCGCCTACGGTCATGCCGAGTGCCGCGAGGCCCGCGTAGATCCAGCCGTTGATCAGATCGCCGCCACGGTACACGGCGGCGTCGATGAAGGCCTTCGACTTGTACTTCTCCTCGCGGTCGACGACGGTGAACAACACCTCGCGGGTCGGCTTGGCCACCGCGTAACGCAGCGACCGGTACAGGACCTGGACCACGACCAGCACGGCGAGGGTCGGGAAGATCCCCAGCGCGACGAAGCCGAACATCGAGATGATGGGGACCAGCGCAAGGCTCCACCCCATCCCGAGGCGGCGGATGACGTGCGCCACGATGAAGCCCTGGCCCACGAGCGTGATCACGTTCACCGCGAGGTCGATCTTCGCGAACAGCGCCGTGCGCACCGCGCGATCGCTGATCGCGTCGTATATCAGGTGTGCCTGCTGGAAGTACAGGACGGTAGAGGCGAACGTCATGAGGAAGATGAACAGGGCAATTCGCACCAGGTAAGGCGAGCTGAATACGACCTTTATACCACTCCACACGGTGCCCGACACCGGCGCATCCTCGCGCCGCAGCGAGCTCCCGGCCCGGTCCGAGCGACGCTGAAGCTGCCGGGCTGCCTGGGCCGCTGCCTCCAACGGGACGCACGCGACGAGCAGAAGCGAAAATGCCGGCAACACATCGACCAGTCCGGCGGTCACGGTCGATCCGATGATCGCGCCCAGGGAACCCCCGACCGCAATCGGGCCGAACAGTCGCTTGCCCTGCTCGCTCGAGAACAGATCGGCCATGAACCCCCAGAACACGGTGACCACGAACAGCGCGAACACGCTGGCCCACACGTAGAACACCCGATCGATCCAGGGGCGGGCTCCGAGCGGGAGCGAGACCAGCGCGGCGTAGAATCCGATCAGATTCGCGATGAAGAACCGGTTGACCCACGGAACGAACTTCCCGCGCGGCCAGCGCGCCACGACCCACGAGTAGGCGGGCACCGCGACGAGCATGACGAGGAACACTGCCGTCCACAGGACCTGCAGGTTGCCCCGGTCTGCTGAGCTGATCTCGTCGCGGACGGGCCTGAGGATGTAATAAGCGAGGAAGATGCAGAAGCCGTAGGCCAGAGCCCACATCAGCGCCCCGGTCTCGTCCCGGCGCACGTTGGTCAATCGTTCGAGTAGCTTTCTCATGGTCGGCAATTGACTCCGCTTCCGGGCCGCCTGTCAAACTTCGATGTGCCCACGGGGTGCGATCATGGGACGGTTAGTGCAGATTGTAAGATTGCCTTTCTTCAGGGGCACCGCTGGTCACCCCCAGTCCGAGGCGGCATGAGCGTCAGTCTGGTACCCCACGGCGAACGCGAATCGCAGGGCGCACGCCGCGCCCTGGTGCTGGTGGTCGCGCTGCACCTGGTCCTTCTCCTGTTGATGCTCCGAGACTACTTCGCCGACAACGATCTCGGGTACCACATATCGCTGGCCCGGCAGTACGC
>JABDQB010000119.1 GCA_013042495.1 Gemmatimonadota bacterium | reverse complement strand
CCTGAACCTGCCCGGCATGCATGGTCTCAACGTACTCGGCGCCGGGCCGGCGCTGCAGACGGACGCTCAGTTCATCGTGATGACCGCCTTCGGTTCGATCGACAGCGCGGTCGAGGCCATGAAGCTGGGGGCCGTGGACTTCATCAAGAAGCCGTTCCGCACGGAGGAGCTGCTCCACATCCTGTCTCGCGCCCGCGAAGAGCTCGAACTGAAACGCGAGGTCGCGCAGCTCAGGAGCCAGACCAGCGCTGGCGTTCGAGCTCACCTGGTGGGTAAGTCGCAGGCCATGCAGCGGCTGTACGGGATGATCGAGCGGGTAGCTCCAACGCGCGCCAATGTGCTCATCACGGGTGACACCGGAACCGGTAAGGAACTGGCGGCGCGAGCCGTGCATGAACTCTCCGGTCGCAGCCGCCGGCCATTCGTGGCCATCAACTGCTCTGCCTTGCCGGAGACACTGCTCGAGTCCGAGCTATTTGGTCACATGAAGGGCTCGTTCACCGGCGCGGTGCAGAGCAAGCGCGGACTGTTCGAGGAGGCGCAGGGCGGAACCATATTCCTCGACGAAATCAGCACGGTATCCGAGGGAGTCCAGGTTAAGCTTCTGCGGGTCCTGCAGGATCGGAAGGTCACCCGGGTCGGTGGCCGTGAGCCGATCACCGTGGACTTCCGCCTGATCGCGGCCACAAACCGGGATCTCAGTGACCTCGTGGAGAAGGGCGAGTTCCGCGAAGACCTGTTCTACCGGCTCAACGTGTTTCCGATTCGCGTCCCGTCGCTGCGCGAGCGCCGTGACGATATCCCCGTGCTAGCCCAGCATTTCCGGCAGCGCTTCGCCGACGAGAACAGCCTGGAGCCGCCCGAGATCCCGCCGAAGACCATGACCCGTCTCATGGCGTACGATTGGCCGGGCAACGTTCGCGAGCTCGAGAACTTCATCGAGCGTGCCGTGATCATGCATGCCGGAGCCCGGGCGATTCCGTTCGAGCCGCCGGGGCAGCGGCCGGACCCCGAGCGGAACTTGCTGTCGAGGGCGCGCGAGGAATAGTGGGATCTGGAGCGTCTGGAGCGGGAGTATATCCTCGATATGCTCGAGCAGACGCAGTGGCACCAGAGCTCGGCGGCCGAGGCCCTGGGCATCAGCCGGCGTACCCTGTACCGGAAGCTGAAGCGATACCGCGAGCAGGGGATCCTTCCCGAGCCGCATCACGTGGCCCTGCGCCTTTGATCGACCGGGAACGGATCGCCGACTGGCGGCGTCCACTCCAGAGCCGGATGCAACGAAGGGGCGCCGTCAGGCGCCCCTTCCTCGTCTGCCATTCCCACGTGAAGCGGCCGGATCTACCCGATCCAGCCGCTTCTCTGCTCCGGCTCCCGGCCGTGAGGCATCCAGAGCGTGAACCGGGCCCCTTCTCCGGGGGAGGACTGCAGGGTCAGATCACCACCCATGTATTCGGCCAACCGACGCGAGAGAGTGAGACCAATTCCCACACCCCCCCGCTTGATTCTACCCGATCCGCCCTTCTCATACTCCCCGAAGATCCTCTCCTGGTCCTCCACCGGGACTCCGGGTCCCTGGTCCGTCACGCTGATGGCCAACCAGCGCTCCGCCTCCACTCCGCCTTCCGGCCCGTCCCGGCTCAGATCGGCGGCGAGGCGCACATCCGTGCCTTCGGGCGAGTACTTGATCGCATTGCTCAACAGGTTCGTCACGATCTGCAGCACTCGGTCCGGATCGGCGACCATGCGCAGCTGGCTGCGGCTTCGGTTGAGGCGCAGCCGCATCTTCTTCTTCTCCGCCTCCGGGTGAATTCCGTCCATGGCGGCTTGCAGAAGATCGTTGACCACGATCATCCGCGGCCACGTCTCGAGTCTGCCCTGCGCGAGGCTTTCCAGGTCGAGGACGTCCTGTACCAGGCGCATTGCGTGCTCGCTGCCACGCCGGATCTTCTCCGGAATGTCGCGCGCCTCCCCCACAGTCTCCAGGAGAAGCCTCTCCGACCACATCAGCACGCCGCTGCAGGCATTCCTAAGGTCGTGATTCACGAAGGCATAGAACCGATCGCGCTGCTGCTGGGTTTGCCTCAACTCGTCCAGCAGGCGCTGAAGGGTCTTGAACTGCCGGGCGTTCTCGATCGACACCGCCGCCTGGGCAGCCAGCATGCTGACGACGGTCTCGTCGCGCTCCGTGAACTCCCTCCCGGCCTCTTTGTTGGTCAGATAGAGGTTGCCGAAGGTCCGATCGCCGATCCGGATGGAGACCCCGAGGAAGGAGGTCATCCCCGGATGGACGCCTGGCATTCCGGCAGATCTCGGGTCGGACGACATGTCGCGCAGGCGAATCGGGTCCGTCGAGTGGGTAACGGCTCCGAGCAACCCCAGCCCCTTCGGAGGACCACCCATCTTCTCCCGCTGGCTGGCGTCGATTCCACTCGTAATGAACAACTCCAGCTCGGTCCCCCCGGGGTTCAGGACCCCGAGAGCTCCATATGCGGCGCTGGTGAGGTCCCGGGCCCGATCCGCCACGGTCTGGAGAACGGCATCCAGCTCGAGGTCCGAGGCGACGGCTACCTCGGCGGCGTGCAGGTCCTCGAGGATCGTGATGTGGTCTTCGTGCTCGGCCCGGAGAGTATCGGACCGTTCGGCCCGGGCGGTCTCGGCTCCGAGGAGCCGGGCGTTCTGAATCGCGACACCCGCGAGGTGCCCGAACGCATAGAGCAGGTCCGCGTCTTCGTCGGCGAACCCGGGATCGGCCTCACGACCCGCCACGATCAGGGTACCGAGGATGCCCGTTCTTTGGCGCAGTGGAACCACAAGGAGGGTGCGCGGCTCGCCCGGAGCCAACTCCAGCGCTCCGTCCACAAGATGATCCTGCACATTGTTGTCGATAACCGCGCGGCTGGCTTCGATGGCGCGTTGGCTGACCGTGCCCTCGACCGGGTAGCGGGCGCCGATGGCGCCTTCGAGCGATCCGCTCGCGCCCTCCACCGACAATTCCCCGAGACGGGGATCGTAGAACGTGACGGCCGCACCCGAGCCTCCGAACAGCAAGCGGGTGCGTTCGGTCACTACGGAGAGGATGTCCCGCAGCTCCAGAGTCTCCAGAATGGAACTGCCCGTCTCCCATAGATCGGTGAGACGAGACGCGATATCGCCGGACGTCGTGCTTCCCTTGCTACCCAAGTCAGCTCGCGGGCTCCGGGGGATCGAGCCGGGCCTTTCTTCGTGCCCGTGCGGCCTGGAATGCTAAGGTCGCGCAACCCGCGGGTCGCGCGTGAGACAATATTTCACATCGCGGTGGGGGCCGCCAGATCCCCTGGGACAAGATGGCGCCCCGGGGGACTCAGGAGAGCGAACGCGGCGGGCCCAGGATCTCGGCGTATACGATGGCCCGGGCCGCGAGGGGCAGCGACTCGATCCTCGCGAGGGCCGATAGCGGGGCGGCCTTCTCGTCTCGGGACGCCGCGGCCTCTTGAGCCGCCGCAACCCGCCGAGAAGCCGCTTCTTCCTGGGCTGCTTCGTCTACGCGCACGGACTCACGCCTCAGGGCGGCGTCCGAACGAGTCCTCTCCGCGGCAGGCTCGGCCGCCGCGGCTGGGGACGCCTGCTGAGCCGGATCCAACATGCGCGCGATGTCGGCAAACGCTTCCTTGCGCTTCCAGGCCGCCGCGCGACTTCCGGCCGTCGCCGGCCGGCCCACGCGCGTCCTGGAGACCGCCGGCACAGGGGGCGCCTCCCGCGGCTGCGGCTGCCCCGAATCGGTCTTTGCCGACGACAGCCCCTGCTTGGCTTCCCAGCGCCGTAACGCTTCGATCGCCCGCTGCTGGGACTCCAGGGTCTTCTGG
>JABDQB010000111.1 GCA_013042495.1 Gemmatimonadota bacterium | reverse complement strand
CCTGAATCTCCTTGAAGTCGTCGATCGGCGACTTGTCGAAATCCACCAGCTCGGCGAGGGCCAGGATCCGGTCGTCGATGTCGAGCAGCGACATGTGGCAGCCGAAGCAGCCCGCCAGCGAGGTCGTCGCAATGCGCGGCTTCTTTGCCGTTCCCGCGGCGCTCATGATCCCACCTCCGCTGGCTCGACCGGGTCAGGTGCCGAGGAGGCTCGGTGCTCGATATCGGATCCGATAGGCTCGTGGTCATAGAGGCGCTCGCCGATCGGCACGTCGTACGCGCGGCGTTTGCGCATGAGCGCTCCCACCGGGCACACGTCCAGCGCGGCGTCCGTGACGTCGATGTCCGTGTCCTTGAGCCTGGCCGTCGCGTTGACCGAGAGCTTCTTGTGTGGCCCGCGGTGCTTGAAGTGGAAGACCTGCTTCCCATCCAGGTCACGCGATGCCCGTACGCAACGGGCACACAGGATGCACCGATTACGGTCCACGATCACTTCGGGGTGTGAGCTGTCCACCTCGCGCGGGAACCAGTGATAGGGAAAGCGCGGGGCGGTGACGCCGAACCGGTAGGCCAGCGCCTGCAGCTCGCAGTGGCCGCTCTTCTCGCACACCATGCAGAAGTGATTGCCCTCGACGAACAGCATCTCGATGAGAGCCTTGCGGTGTTCCAGCATGTCATCGGTGTCGTTCTCGACCACCATTCCCGGAGACACGGGCTGATAGCACGCCGACGCAGACCTTCCGTTCGCGATCACCGTGCACATCCGGCAGCTGCCGTGCGGCGGAAGGCCAGGGAGGTGACACAGGCGTGGGATGTAGACTCCGGCTTCGTCCGCTGCCTCGATGACGGTCTGGCCCGGCCGGGCCGCGATCTCGACTCCGTCTATATATACGGTGAATTCGTCGCTCATCGTTCTCTCTCCCGCTAACCGGCGTGTGCCGGATCACGGCCCGTGATTTCAGCGGCTTCCTGCACCGCACGGTCCAGGTCGAAGGATCGGCGCTGACCGTCCGGCGCCTCGGACACCAGGTCTTCGTAGAGGTGCCGGAAGTTCTCGAGGCTGCTCAGGATCGGGTTCGGTGAGTTCTGCCCCAGTCCACAGCGGCTGGTCTTCCGCACCGTCTCCCCGAGGCTTTCGAGGTGGTCGAGATCCTGAGGTTCCGCGGCGCCGTTGCGCACCCGGCTCAGCGTTTCCCGCAGAAGCACGTTGCCCACACGGCACGGCGTGCAGTAACCGCAGCTTTCCTCCACGAAGAAGTCCATGAAGTTCTCGACGATCTCCAGCAGGTCACGGTCGGGGCCGAACACCATCATCGAGCCGCCCGTCGGGAGGTCGTCGAAGCAGATCTGCCGATCGAAGTCGCTCTCGCCGACCATCTGGCCACTGGGCCCGCCGACCTGGACCGCCACCGGTTCCTCGGCCCCGCACAACTCGAGCACCTGGCGGAGCGTGATTCCGAACGCGACCTCGTAGACGCCGGGGCGCAGGCAATCGCCGGAGATGCTCAGAAGCTTGGTCCCCGCGCTCTGCCGGGTCCCGTATTCGCAGAACGTGGCGGATCCCTCCTCCAGGATCTTCGTCACGCAGCACAACGTTTCAACGTTGTTCACGATCGTCGGGCAGCCCAGGTACCCCTCGACGGCAGGGAAGGGCGGCCGGTTCCAGGGGTCGCCGCGGCCGCCGAGGCAGGAGGCGATCAGGGCCGTCTCCTCACCGCAAACGTACGCGCCGGCTCCCATTTGGATTCGGATGTCGAAGTCGAAACCCTCGCGGCCGACGACGCTCTTGCCCAGAAGCCCGTCTTCACGACGCTGCTCGAGCTGGGCTTCGAGGAACGGTCGCAGGTACTTGTATTCGGCCCGCAGATAGAGGATTCCGTGGGCTGCCCCGATTGCATACCCGGCGATGGTCATCCCGGCGAACACGCGGTCGGACCGCTCGGTGAGCAGCACCCGGTCCTTGAACGTGCCGGGCTCACCCTCGTCGGCGTTGCAGATCACGTACTTGGCTTCGCCCGGCGCGTTTCGGGCGAACTCCCACTTCATCCCCGCCGGGAAGCCAGCGCCGCCGCGTCCCCGCAGACGAGCAGTCTTGATCGCCCGAATCACTTCCTTGGGACTGATCGAAAGGGCCTTGTTGACGGCCTCGCCCCGGTTGTACGGGGTATACAGGATCGCGCCCATGCCGCGCGCGTTGTTTCGTACCATCGAGTGGATCTGCGGGTGCGCGTTGTTGCCGTCGCCTTCCTCGTGCACCAGCCGTCTCGGATCCATGTGACGCCGGAGCTCGCGGACGATCTCGCGAGCACTGTCGCTGGAGAGGTGCGTGACCGGCACATCGTTGATCAGGGCGCCCGGCGCCTGGTCCGACAGCCCGATGCACGCGGTGGTTTCTAACGTGAAGGCCCCGTCTTCCGTGGTTTCGCCCGGCTGAATACCGAGCTCATCCGAGAACGCATCGAGGACCCTCTGGAAGCCCGCCATGCGATCGGGGACGTCGTCGCTCAGACGAATGACGACTTTTCCCTTCTGTTCGCTTGACAGGAAAGAGTAGAAGGAAACGCAGCTTTCCACGTCGGCAACCGTGGCGTCCGTCGCCGCGGCGATGACCTCAACCGCCTGTTCGGACACACACCCGAACCCGGCCTGCACGGCCCGCGTGATATCCATCATGCGTCCGGCATCCGAGCCATATTCCCGGCAAATGGCGCTGACCCGCGCCGCCAAGTCTTCGCTCATGTCTCGCCTCGACCGCTGTCGATGCCTCGGTTCGCCGCGGGAATCGGATCGCCCCACGGGCTCGCGGTTTGGAATTGCAAGGGCAGGGCCACCGCGGGCAGTCCTGGGTAGAAGTACAGAGGTCCTGAATTTCCTAGAGTTATGCGTATTGTCGCGGGGGTACGGAGGAGTCGCCCGCGCGGATTGAGGACCTGCGTGACCGGCCGGGACATAGTGTCTCCGGTTGCCCGCTAGCGCCCCTCGACCGGCTCGTCCGACACCCTGTGCCGCTGCCCCCAGACGGTAGCGGCCCGGAACACAACGTGGTATCGTTTCTCCCGCTCGAGATTCGGTAGAAATTACACTTCGGATGCCTGTCCGGGGAGATGCTCGGGATGCTCCACACGAGGTCGGTTCAACGTTCGAGTCACTGCCGGGCGCTTCCACTGGTGGCGCTCTTCGCCCTATCTGCAACCGCGGGATGCGCCCCTGCCGAGCAGGCGCAGAATGACGAGGCCCAGCTGGCTCTTTTCGACAGCGTCCTGGCTGACCTCGGCGGCCCGCAGACCGCGGACCTCAGCCGGAGCCAGCGCTGGAGGCTGATCGCGTCAGTGGGCACCGGCCTGCCGCCGACCAGTTATCGGCTCGAAGACCTTCCCGAGCAGGGATCGCGTGCCGTGGGTCTGCAGCAGGCCTACTGCCTCCAGTGTCACGGGGTCTCGAGTCCCAGGATGCACAGCTCCGACGAATGGCCGACCCTGGTGCGCCGGATGCTGATGCGGGGCGCGGCCCTGGGCAGCCGTCTCGGGGGCCCGCGTACCGAAGGAATGGTCGACGGCATGCTGATGGCTGGCTTGCGCACGGCCGAGCTTCCGCCAGCCGAGGACGTGGACTCGCTGGTGGCCTACTTTCAGCGAAACGCGTTTCCGGCCGCCGCCGAATCGGAGCTTCCGGACACGCCCGATGCGGCCCTCTACGTGGAGAAGTGTTCGGGGTGTCACGACACTCCATCTCCTTCCGCGCACCCGGCGGAAGAGCTCCAGGCGCTCGGCGCGCGAATGAGCGCCTTGGGCGCGATGTTGGGAATGGATCAGCTGACCGCAGACGAGCAATCCCGACTTGTTGCATTTATGCAACAGTCGGCCCCATAATTCCTTCGAGATACGCGCAAACCTGATCCGGCGGCCCTACTAAACGGCCGCCGTTCGGGTCCTTACGCGCCTCATCGTTTCAGACGAGGCACCGGCACGCTGGCGCGGCAAGGTTTCTGCACCTGAAGTCCACCGACGGCTACCGGCATCGGGGCCGCTCGGTGTGGAAGCACGGGAGCACAGAACCGAGCGCGGTCCCAGCAGCCGGTTGTAACAAGACGCGAGAGAGCGAGGCTCCTCATGTTGAAGCGCAAAGGTTCTTTTCCGATCGCGGCCGCGTTGCTGCTCATCGTGACGATACCCGGTACGCTGTTCGGTCAGCGGGATCCGCGCTGGGGCAACGGCGGCGTCGAGTTCAACGCCCACGTCGGGCTGCTGAACGATGAGCCGGAATTCGACCCGAGCAACACGGGACTGGATCTCATAAGACGGGACGCCGTGGTCGGCGGGAGGATCTACTACGTATTTCCTTGGCGAGGGTTCATCGGCGGCGAGGCACAGAACTCGCTCCAGCGCCTGGCCCTTCCGGGCGAAACGCCGAACATGCAGACCTGGTGGTTCACGGGCGTGATCGGGTACAACTTTCAGATCGGGCAAAACTTCCAGGTCTTCCCGGTGGTTGGCGCTGGGTCCGCCCATTTCGATGTTCAGACGAGAAACATCCCGGCAGAAACGAACTTCGCCCTCAGCTACGGAGTGGGGGCCAAGTACTACGT
>JABDQB010000110.1 GCA_013042495.1 Gemmatimonadota bacterium | reverse complement strand
CTGCCGCACACTCGAACGGCAGTCGACGGAACGTCGGCCACGCCGCTAGACCTGGGGAAGCGGCGTCCCCGCCTCCCGGGGAATCCGCATCGTCCGCAGCCACTCCTCGGACTGGTCGCACACCGTGCATACCCTGTTGAAAGCCGTGAAACCTTGCAGAGAGATGTGGGGCGAGATGTGGTCCGGCTTTGCCGGCTCATCGTGCATGAGGTCCGTGGACAGATACTTCTTGTTGCTGTCCGGGAACAGGGTCACGACCGCGGCATCGGCACCCAGGCGGTCCTGTAACATCACCGCTCCGATGAAGTTGGCGCCGGAGCTGATTCCCACTCCGAGGCCAACGTCGAGCGCCAGCTTCTGAGCCATCAGGATCGCGTCCCCGTCATCCACGTCGACGATTTCATCCAGCTCCGACAGATCCACGATCGACGGAATGAACTCGTCCGACACCCCCTGGATACGGTGGTGTCCCATTCGGCAGCCCGTCCGCAGGGTAGGTGAGTTCGAGGGTTCCAGCGGGTGGATCGTCACCTCCGGGAAATGAGCGCGGAGATAGCGCCCCACGCCCATCACGGTTCCCCCGGTTCCCACACCCGCTACGAAAGCATCCGGAATCAATCCGTGCGAGTCCAGCTGGTAGTGGATTTCCGGGCCCGTCATTGATTCGTGGGCCTCACAGTTGTCCTCGTTGGCGAACTGACGCGGTAGGAACGCATCGGGTGTCTCGCGCGCCAGTTCCTCGGCCTTCTCGATGCTGCCCAGGAATCCACCCTCCTCGCGCGTCACGGGATGGATCGAGGCCCCGAACGAACGGATGAGGTTCACCCTCTCCATGCTCATCCAGTCGGGCATGAAGATGGCGACCGGGTGTCCAAGCGCCCGTCCCACGGCTGCGAACGAAATGCCCGTGTTGCCGCTCGTGGCCTCGATGATGAGGGCACCGGGCTGGATCGCTCCCCGTTCGTACGCGCAGCGCAGGAGGTGGAGGGCCATCCGATCCTTCACGCTGCCGGTCATGTTCAGGTTCTCGCTCTTGGCGAAGATCCGCCGCCGCTCGCCCCGGAAGGTGAAGTCGACGGCGAGGAGCGGTGTGTTGCCTATGAGGCGGCGCAAACCGTGAAAACGGGCCGCGAGTTCGGTCGGCGGTGCAGCCATCACCCTGCGCGGTCCTCCGGCTTCGGCCGGTAAAGCACGACCGTACGGCCGATGACCTGAACGACCTGGGCATCCTCGATGCCCGATGCCAGCGCTTCGCCGGTGGCCCGAGCGTTCGTTGGCGCCGAGTCGAGCACCTTGATCTTCAGGATTTCACGAGTGTTGAAGGCGTCACGAACCGCGTCGATGGCTCGATCCGTCACCCCTTCCTTTCCGACCTGGAAGATCGGCTTCAACGAATGAGCCTGGGATCTGAGCTCGGCGCGGCGGCCCGGTGTCAGGGAGTCGATGGCGGCTCGTCCTGTTCGAGGATCGGAAAGCGCCCGGGGAACATAGAGCGGGAGCGGCTGACACTCCAGCCGCCCGGCAACCGGAGGCTGAGAGATCAGCTGTCGCCGGTTCGCGCTTCCCAGGAGTCGGCGACCCATTCGGAGATGCCCTCGATACCGGCGAGGAGCTTGTCGCCGATCCACTCGAAACTGCCGCCCACGACGGTCTCGTCCAGGATTCCGGCCCACACCGCCAGAAGTGCCAGGACGATGATGATGAGGGCTGGCTTCAAGACGACCTTGACGGTCTCCTTGATCACGACCAGTGCGACGATCCCGAGGAGCAGAAAGAAAGTGATCGCGCCGATGAGTGACGACGGGATTGTCGGGTCTTCCATCGCACGCGCTTCCATCCGTGGGAGGTTCGGCTTCCGGTGTTTCCTACGTCTTCGACAAGCTCCTAGATTCAGCCTATTCGTTCAGAAGCGGATCCGCACCTCCTGACACGGAGTCCTGATCATGCTCGCTCGACGTCGACTGGCCCTGCTGGCTCTCGTCGGTTTGCTCGCCGTACCGTCGCAGGAGGCCCAGGCCCAGGAGGCCGCGGCCGGAGTGCCGGAACTGGATGCCTGGGTGGGGCGCACGCTGGAGACGTTCGAGGTTCCGGGCGTCGCAGTCACGATCGTCAAAGACGGAGAGGTGGTTCTGGCCACCGGTTACGGTGTGCGGCGAATCGGCGAGGCGACACCCGTAGACGAGCGGACACGTTTTGGAATCGCCTCCAACACCAAGGCGTTTACGGCCACGGCGCTCGGTATTCTCGTCGAGGATGGGAAGCTCGAGTGGGACGGCCGGGTGATCGACTACCTGCCGTGGTTCCGCATGTGGGATCCCTGGGTGACCCGCGAGCTCACGGTCCGTGATCTCCTCGTCCACCGGAGCGGCCTCGGTCTCGGACAGGGGGACCTGCTGTATTGGCCGGAGTCCGACATCTCGCGCCGGGAGATCGTGGAAGCCGTCCGTCACCTCGAGCCGGCGACCAGCTTCCGGAGCGCCTACGCGTACGACAACATCCTGTACCACGCCGCCGCGCTCGTGATCGAAGAAGTGAGCGGGCAGACGTGGGAGGACTTCGTGGACTCGCGTATCATCGAGCCTCTCGGCATGAGCGACACGCGGGTTACCAGGGCCGCCACGCTCGAAGAGGGCAACGTCGCGACGCCGCATGCCCGCATCGAGGGTGAGGTGCGACCGGTCCAGCCCCTGGCGGCGACGGCGACCAACGCCGCCGGCGGGATCAACTCGACGGCCGCCGACATGGCGAAATGGCTGATCGTGCAGTTGGATTCCGGCAGGGTCGCCGGCGCGGACCGAGTGTTCTCGGCCGGGACGACGCGCCAGCTGTGGACCCCCGTCACGCCGATGCCGATCGGCCGGGCTCCGGCGGGCCTGGAGCCTCTGCAGGCCCAGTTCCAGGGCTACGGGCTGGGCTTCGTGATCCGCGACTATCGCGGCCACAAGATGGTCACGCACACGGGCGGTCTGCCGGGCTACGTGTCCCGGGTCGCGATGATCCCCGGATTGAAGCTCGGGATCGCCGTCCTCACGAACCAGGAGATGGGCGTCGCGTTCGAGTCGATCACCGCCCGCATTCTCGATCACTACCTGGACGCCGAGCCGGTGGACTGGATCACCGGGTTCAGCGACCTGATGGCCAGGCGCGATTCGGTCGTGGCCGCCACGGAGCAATCCACCGCCGCGGAGAGGGATACGGCCTCTCGTCCGTCTCTGAACCTCGCGGCCTTCGCGGGCACGTATACGGACGCGTGGTACGGCGACGTCATGATCGCGGAGGGGGCAGGCGGACTGGAGATTCAGTTCAGCCGCACGGAGTCTCTTCTGGGCGACCTGGAGCACTGGCAGTACGATACGTTCTTCGTGCGCTGGAGAGATCGTGAGCTGCGGGCCGACGCGTTCATCACGTTCGAATTGGCGACCGACGGAAGCGTCGCCGGGGCTCGGATGAAGGCGGCTTCACCGTCGGTGGACTTCAGCTACGATTTCCACGACCTGGATCTGCGGCGGAAACCGTGAACCTCTTCGTCGCGCTGATCGGAGGCCTGTTCCTGACGACCAGTCTCGCGATCCTGGTCTCGCCCGGAAGCGGACGCTGGTCCCTGGAGAATCTCATTACGCGCGGCATGATGCCCGTGTTCTCGATCGTACGGATCGGTATCGGGATCGTATTCGTGCTGGCCGCTCCGTCCACCCGTCTACCCGGCTTCGTGTGGGCCCTCGGCCTGCTGTCCATTTTCTCCGGAATTGCTCTGCCGATCCTCGGATTCGATCGTCTGAAGAAGTACACGGACTGGTGGCTGGTAAAGCCGGACACGGCGTTTCGTGGCTGGTCGCTGCTCGGAATACTGCTTGGCGCTCTGCTGTTGTGGGCGGGGACCTAGCGCACCGTCTTCAGGCTTCTTCGCACCACTCGCGGGCGTTCTGGAACATGCGCAGCCACGGGGAGGGGAAAGGTTGTCCCCGGTCCGCGGCCGCCCGTATCGCGTCGTTCCATTCGGGCGGATTCCATGCGCACTGCCAGCTGAGGAAACCGCGCTCCGGGTGCGGCATGATGGCCAGGTGCCTGCCGTCCGGTGAACACAGCGCAGCGATCCCGTTCGCCGAGCCGTTCGGGTTGAACGGGTAGCGTTCGGTCACGTCACCCCCGTCGCCCACGAAGCGCACCGGCGCGAGCCCTTCTGCTTCCACTCGCCTCAGGACTTCTTCGTCGGGAAAGAACGCCCGGCCTTCCCCGTGCGCCAGCCACACGCCGAGCGTTGCGCCCGCCATGCCCCGCAACATCACCGAAGGGCTCTCGAGAATGCGCACGGTGGTGTAGCGG
>JABDQB010000109.1 GCA_013042495.1 Gemmatimonadota bacterium | reverse complement strand
GACAGTCCAGCGATTCGCGTGGCCATGGGCGCGACTTGTCGGGCCTCCGTTTCCGAGCTCTCGGCGAAACGGCTCGTCAGTTCGACGATACCGGCGCTCACGGGAGTGAGCCCCTCGGCCGTCGGATCCTCTGCGGTAGTCTCCGTCAGTCGTCTGACGAGCGTGGTGGCACCCGCGGCGTCGGTGCCGTAAGCCACGATCCCGAGTTCCGAGGAATCGACCCAGCCGCAGGCATCGGATTCGCGGATTCCCTCGCCCCACAGACGGGCCGCTCGCTCGCGCAGAGCATCCAGCGAGCCCGGTCCCGGCTTCTCAGTAGGCCCGACAACGACGCAGGTCAGCGACGCGCCGTGCCGCCGCGCCGTGCTGCCCATCACACGAAGCATGCGCATCATGCCCGCCAGGTTGTAGAGACCCGTCGCCATGTCCGATAGCGACCCCTGCTCTGTCGACTCGATGAGCTGCTTGATCTCGAGTAGCCTCCGAAGCTTCGCAACCACGAGGTTCGAGCGAACCGGCTCCTTGATGATGTCCCAGGCCCCGGCCCGCATGGCCGCGGCCTGTTCGTTCTCATGCCAGAAATTGGGCGAGTAGACCAGGATCGGCACGCTTCTCTTCAACACGCCACGGCCGAGGGACGAAGCCAGTGAGGGGGCGTCCATGTCCGGCAATCCCTCATCGATAATCACCAGATCGGGATTCACCTGCGACGCGTCGCGGACCGCCACGCGGGCCGAGCGCACGCGAGCGAACACGAAGCCCTCGGGCTCGAGTACTGCCTGCAGCGCCGAGGCGAACCAGTCGTGTGCGCTCACCAGCATCACGTTGGTCATGTCTGGCGGCAAATCGTCCGGGCCGTGTGCCATCATTCCCCTGGCTCCTGGTCGTCGTGGGGTGGAACGGGCTGGTCTCGCCCAACACCGTCGTCGACCGGCTTGTCACGCTCGAACATCACCGGCAGAGTCTTCAGCATGATCATCACGTCGAACCAGAGCGAGCGGCGGCGCACATATTCGATGTCGTAGTCCACCTTCTCGCGAACGTCGGAAACCGAAACATCCGCAGGGCGATTGACCTGGGCCCACCCGGTGATGCCAGGCTTTACCCGATTGCGCAGCCGATATCCGTCGATTTCCTTCCGCAGCTCCAGGACGAAATTCGGCCTTTCGGGACGCGGGCCCACCACCGCCATGTCACCCTTGAGCACGTTCAGGAATTGGGGAATTTCGTCCATTCGCGTCTTGCGTAGCAGCCGGCCGACGCGCGTCGCGCGATCGTCGTCCAAACGGGCCCACACGGGGCCGGAATCGAGCTCCGCGTCCACTCGCATCGTCCGGAACTTGTAGATCATGAACGGACGGCCGCCCAGGTCGTTGACCCGGCGTCCGGTGCTGTCCCTTGTATCGGTTCGGCCTCGCCGGTCCAGGCCGACTCGAAGCTGGCGATAGATGATGGGTCCCGGTGAGTCGAGACGAACCGCCACGGCGATAACCAGGATGACAGGAAGCAAGATGATCAACGCCATCACGGTGACCACGAAATTGGCCGCCCGGAGCAGGAATTCCTCGATCTTCCCAACGTCCCGCCCCATCGGGCCTTCCGACTCCAGCCGAGGTCCACGGGGCCCGTCCAGACGGACGAAGCGACGTCTGGCCGCACCTCCCTGCCGCAGCCGCATCGCTGCGACGCCACCCAGATCTTTCACTCTATCGTCCGTGCTCATGGCGTGCTCGTTCTCGGGGAAGATGTCATACGCCCCGGTTCGAGCATCTGTTGTGCCATTTCGGACGATTCGAGTCAACGTCAATACCTGCAATGAGTTACGTTAAATAACGCCACGCTTCGCGATTCCGGAGTATGGCACATATACCACACTTTCGGTTAATCGAGGCAGTTCGATTCCGGCCTCCGACCTACTCCAGGCCGTAGTCGCGAATCTTATACAGAAGCGCGCGATAGCTAAGGTCCAGCAGTTCAGCCGCTCTCGTGCGGTTGCCACCCGTTACTTCGAGCGCCCTTCCAATCAAGTGCTTCTCGAGTTCCCACGTGCGCTTCTTCACCGAGAGTTCGTCACTCGACAGGTTGCCCCCACCCGCCTTCAGCGACGCCTTGGGGTCCCGGATGGCTTCCGGCACGTCTTCCGCATCGATTCGATCGTGGTCCGACAGCACCATTGCCCGTTCCACCACGTTCTCCAGCTCGCGAATGTTGCCGGGCCACGAGTAGCCGGACAGCGCCTTGACGGCTTCCGGCTCGAAGCCCTCGATGGCCAGCCCCAGCGACTCGTTGTACAGATCCAGGAAGTGCTGGAGCAAGACAGGAACGTCGTCGACCCGGTGCCGAAGAGGCGGAAGGTGAACGCGGACGACGTTGATCCGATAGTAGAGATCCGAGCGGAAGATCCCCTCCTGGACATCGGCTTCGAGGTCCCGTGCGGTGGCCGCCAGTATACGTACGTCCAGCTTCCGGGCCGTCGATTCCCCCACTCGCCGGATCTCCCCTTCCTGCAGAGCACGGAGCAGCTTGACCTGAAGCGCCTGCGGCAGTTCGCCGATCTCGTCCAGGAGGAGCGTGCCGCCCTGGGCCTCCTCGAACAACCCGGCCCGATCGCGGGACGCGCCGGTAAAGGACCCCTTTACATGACCGAACAGCTCAGACTCGAGCAGGTTTTCGGGGATGGCCCCGCAGTTGACCGGAACGAAGGGACCGTCGGCGCGGGCCGATGCCTGGTGAATGAGCCGTGCGACCAGTTCCTTACCGGTGCCACTCTCACCGGTGATCAGGACGGTGGTTGGATGCTGGGCGACCCGCTCCGCCAGTTCGACGGCCGCCTTCATACCGGCGCTTGCGACGACGATGTTGCCGCGCCGCTTCTCGACCCGGATCTCCTTACGCAGCCGCCGGATTTCCCTGTCCTTGGAGCCATGTTCCTCGGCGATCCGTATCCTGAGCAGCAGCGCTTCCGGCGAGAAGGGCTTATCGATGTAGTCGTATGCGCCCTTTCGAATGGCCTCCACCGCCAGATCCTGACTTCCGTACGCGGTCATCACGATCGTGCGACCGGAGCCGCCCGCCTCCCGATGCCGCTCCAGGAACTCCAGCCCGTCAACGCCCGGCATGCGAACGTCCGTGAGAATGAGGTCTGGTAGCCATTCGGCCGCCCGGGCGAGCGCCTCCTCGCCGTCGGAGGCCGTTGCCACGTCGTAGCCCTCGTTCTCGAGGATGAGGGAAGCCGTTCGCCTCAACCCGGCGTCGTCATCTACCACGAGGATCTTCATTCCACCCGCTCCAGCGCCGCCGGTAAGAGAATTCTGAAGGTCGCTCCGTCATCATCGGCGGGGACCGCCTCGATCGTCCCCCCCATGATCTCGATGAGGCGCGCCGACACTGCCAGGCCAAGTCCTGTCCCCAGGCCCGGCTCCTTGGTCGTAAAGAAGGGATCAAACACTCGCCGCACGTCTTCGGCCGGGATCCCCGGTCCGCTGTCCATCATCATGATCTCCACTGCCAGGTCATCTTCCGCCAGCAGACGCACCGGCCCGGGGTCACGGGCCTGGTCGAGCCGCCTCAGGTGCGAATAGTCGATTCCCTGCGGGTCGCCGCGGCGGCTGCGAATACTCCCCCAACGGTCGCCGGCGCTGATGGTCGTGCTCCTGGAACGGACTCCGAGCCACCGGGGTGCACCGGTCTCATGGATCGCGTCGATCGAATTGAGAAGGAGGTTCACGAGGACCTGTTCGAGTTGGAACGGATCCGCCGTCACCGCCGCATCGCCCGATGCCAGGTCCATCCGGACCTCGACGTCCTTCAGACGACCCTGGACGCGCATCAACTCCAGGGCCTGCTCGATGACCGGATTGACGTTCACTTCCCGCGTCGCCGCGGCTTTGGGTCTACCGTAGTCGAGCAAGCCTCTGACGATCGCGTCGATTCGCCCCGCTTCGTGAGAGATCCCGCTGAGCCACTCGGCTTCTCGTTCACCGCTTCGGCGGCCCAATTCCACGTAGCCGAGAATCGCCCCTAACGGATTACCGATCTCGTGCGCGATCCCGGATGCCAGTTGCCCGATGGACGCCAGCTTGTCGGCCCTGGCAAGGCTGCTGCGCGCTGCCGACAGTTCACGGTTGGTCGCATCGAGTGACCGGACGTTCTCCGCGAGAAGATCCTGGTTGTGGATGAGCCGGTCTGCCATCCGGTTCACCGCCCGTGACAGCCGCTCGATTTCAGCGGTATCCGAGCCGGGCAGCCGTTCTCGCTCGAGACCCGATGCAATCCGTTCGGCCCCGTCGACCATGGCCTCCACGGGGCGCAGGACCAAAACGCGCAACCGGTAGTTGGCCACGAGGCCGAGAAGCACCAGATCGAGTCCGATCGCGACCACCAGCACCCCATAAAGGTAGTCGGTGCTGAGATTGAGCTCGTCCCACACGAACACCACGACCGCCAGCGAGAACAGGGCCAGAAACAAAAGAATCAGAAGCCCCCCGATCAGACGGACCCGCAGAGACAAGCTCCGTGAAGTCGCTCCGTCCCGGGACTCCGCATCAGAAATCGCGGCCGCCTGATCTCTTCTCAGCGCCATGCTGCCATAGTAGCTCGGGCCGGAGACGGCGCGCTATGGTCGGCGAGCGACGAACCCTTCCGAGCTGTTGCTTTGACGCCATCGATCGTAGCGTCACAGCTACATTCTGACGTTGACCCAGGAATGATTGATAGGCTCGTAGCGTTATATGTTGCAACAGTTTACAGAAAGTCGAAACGAAGGCCCCGGAATTGCGCGTACCGGTTCGTGAGATGTGCCGGCGGTCTCCGTGTGGGAGGCTGCGCGGTGTGCAGTCTATTCTACCGAAGGAAGCGAGGGGGAAGATGAGGAATCAATGGAGGGTCGCCACCGGCGTGATTCTGGCCACGGTCATGCTCGGCGCATGCAATGGCGAGAATCCGGCAGGTCTCGCGGACGCGACGGGAGGCGCAGGCGGAGCCCTGTTCGCGTCCCAGGAAGTATGCACCACGGTCGACTTCAGTGG
>JABDQB010000103.1 GCA_013042495.1 Gemmatimonadota bacterium | reverse complement strand
ACACCGCCCCGTACGGACCGGACGAGTGGGGGAGCCCGAAGCCATGTCCCATTTCGTGCGTGAAGGTCACGTGGTCGGCCCAATCGGACATCCACGTCATCCGGTAGCTCTTGAACGTGCCGTCGATGTTGAGACTCGAGCTTCCGCCCCACGAGAAACCGGCAAGGTTTTCGTTGAACTGGAAGTTGATCCCGACGAAGTCCGGAAAATGGATGTCCGCGTCAGACACGGCTGCGCAGTCCTCCTTGAGCAACTGCAGGTTGGCGACCCCCGTCGAATCATTCACGTAGTATGCGTGAGGCTGTGGAAGGTCGTACCACCCGAGAGCGCCACTTCCGGCCACGTTGGCCTGGTCGAACGAGAGCTCGCGCCAGTAATGGTCCACGCCGGGCTCGGTTCCTCCCATCAGGTCCTGATACCACGACAGCGGGTGCGGCTCGGTAGTCGGATAGTCTGAAAAGCGGCACAGCACGGTGACCCACGGGTGCGACCCCGTGATCGGAGCGCCCTGGGGCGGAGGAGACGCACCCATCGGATCGGCGGAGTAACGTATCGATCTGACCTCGAGCTCCCGGTCGGTCGAACCGCCCGGCGTTCTCCGCGGACCGCGCCAGCTTCCGGAAACCTCGACGTACTGGCCGTTCACGCTCTCGACACCACCGACCCCTCGCAGCTGCCCTTCCGTCACGCGCAGGGCGACCAGCTCACCATCGCTGCGGGACAGGAAATGGCGCAGACGTGGCGTGCCCCGCTCAGGCAGGGGATCTTCCCAGATGCTCGAGAGTCGGCCGGAGACCGAGGCCTCCTGGGCCCACGCCTCAACCGGACCCGCCGTCTCACCGCCGGGCCCGGCGTGGATCGCGAAGAAGCCCGCCGCGAGGATCGCGACGCGGCCTGGCCGCTGGAATCGTGCTTTGAACCGCATGTTCACTCGTCCGTCCGAGGATCGATTTCCTGCAAAACGTAACGCATTCTTGCTTACCGGTGCGCAATCCGCCCCACCGACGCTCCTGGGTCGAAGACCGCCGAAAGCGCGGGAACCAGGCGCTCTGCACCGTTTTGCGGGGATAGTCCCTGTCAGGCAGGGTCCCGGATTGCGAAGAGCCGTGCAAGTCGCGTGCGAAGATCCCGTTACCCGATTCTTGAATCTCGCCCGCCCCGCCTCCCGTAAGACCGGTCATGGAAACTTCAGTCCTCGCTTGGATCGGCCTCGCCGCGATGATCCTGTCCCTGTTCCTCATCCCCCTGGGCCTCCCGGGAGTGTGGGTGATGATCGCGATCCTGTTCCTGGGCGTGATCGGAGGCATGGTGTCGCCGTGGATCTTCTTCGTGCTGATCCTGCTGGGCGGCCTTGCCGAGTTCCTGGAATTCGTCGCGATGGGCCGGATGACGGCCCGCTACGGGGGGACGAGCCGCACGTTCTGGGGCGCGGTGATCGGTGGACTGGCCGGAGCGCTGATCGGAACACCCGTCCCGGTCGTCGGATCGCTGATCGGGGCGCTTCTGGGCACGGTGGCGGGCGCTTTCGTTCTTACCTGGCACCAGACGCGGCATACCGCCGGAGCGGCTCGCGCCAGCGTGGGGGCCCTGTTCGGGCGCGCGGTGGCCATCGGTCTCAAGGTGTTCGTGGGGCTGGTGATCATCGCGGTGGGTGGGGCGAGCCTTCTGCTCGGGTAGACGGGGGCTCCCGAGCCCTCCACAATGCTGCCATTCCCTTGTATAATAGAAGTGGTTTCCACAGGCGGCTCTGAGCCGCCTTTCACCTCCCCACTCGCGTGGAGGTCGCATGACGCGGATTAGCCGTATCCCAATGGCTCTAGCGCTCTTCGGGCTCGTTTTCCTCGCCGGCTGTGACGGCGTTCCCACCGAGCCAGTCGACAACGGCGCGATGACCGAGCCGGCGTCGCTTGGCTCCAACTTCGCCGCGGCGGACGGCGCCCGTTGCGCCACGATCGATTTCGAAGGCTTCGATCACGGGGCGTCGATTGACGGCGCGGTACTCTCCGTCTTTTCCACCACCCTGACCGTGTCGAGCGAGCGCTGGACGGCCGATACGGGCGGATCCCTGGTCAGC
>JABDQB010000094.1 GCA_013042495.1 Gemmatimonadota bacterium | reverse complement strand
GACATCAAGCCGTCCAACCTGGTCGCCTGCCGGATGGGGGTGGCGGTCGATTTCGTCAAGATTCTCGACTTCGGGCTCGTCAAGTTGGCGTCCGAGGAGGGATCCGGTCAGCTCAATCTCACGTCGCCGAACGTAACGACGGGCACGCCCGCCTTCATGGCCCCCGAGGTGGCCCTCGGCAACCGGCCGGTCGATCGTCGCGCTGATCTCTACGCCCTCGGGTGCGTCGCCTATTGGCTCCTGACGGGCCGGACCCCTTTCGAGGCGCCCACGGCCGTCGCGATGCTCATGCAGCACGTACAGGACGACGTACGAGCGCCCTCCGAGGTGTCAGAACTCGCGATTCCCCCCGAACTGGACCGGATCGTCCTGGATTGCCTGGCCAAGCACCCGGACGACCGGCCGAACGATGCGGCCGCGCTCTACCGTCGTCTTGCCGAGTGTCCGGTCCCTGACCCCTGGGACCGCGACAGGGCGCTGGAGTGGTGGAATCTGCACCTGGCGGAGCACAGCCTCGAGGCGGGCGCGCCAGAGGCGGCGTTCAGCGCCGGGTGGAAGATTGCCGTTCCGCGTGAGGGGGAGCCGGGAGGAGTGTAGCCCGCGCCCGATTGGCCCTCCAGGATTCGAACCTGGATTACCGGCTCCAAAGGCCGGGGTCTTGCCATTAGACGAAGGGCCAGCGTCCTCCGCGGCGAACCGTCGGACCGCACGCCGGAGGCGTCCCGATAATCGACCCGGCCCGGCGGAGCGTCAACCCGGCGCCTCTTGCCTATCCGAGCGTCCGCGTCCGTATCGTCGACAGTCCTTGAACGCCATCGAACACTTCCGCGGCGTTTGCGAGCGCTGACTCCTCCGCGAACACACCGGCGACACAAGAACCACTGCCGCAGAGCAGCGCGACATCGGCCCCGTGCACCTCTAGCGAATCGCGTATCCGGGCCAGGTCGGGATGACGTCGAAACACCGGTCCGGCGAGATCGTTGATCGCACCTCGCTCGAACACCGCCCCCTTCGACAGCTCTGCCGGGCCGGGGTGCAAGGCGGGACCTGGTGACGGCACGTGCCCGTCCGCTCGATCCGCCGCCAGCCACCCATAGGCCTCTGCGGCCCCGATCGGGTAGCCGGGCACGACGATCAGAACGTGGCGGAAGGGCGGAGCATCCAGAGGCAACAGCCGACGGCCGCGCTCCCAGGCCATGGCCATCGACGTCTCGCACAGACCGAACGGCACGTCGCTGCCCAGGTCGCCCGCCAACCGAACCAGGCCCGCTTTGTCGACCGAACCGCCCCAGAGCTCGTTGAGGCCGTGAAGGACCGCCGCGGCATCCGCGCTTCCGCCCCCGAGTCCGGCGCCCGTGGGGATTCTCTTCTCGAGGCGGATCCTGGTACCCACCGGTTGTCCGATTTCGGCGCTCAGCGCCTCGGCCGCCTGCCAGCAGAGGTTGGTCGCGTCCCCGGGCACCGTTCGATCACCCACTACTTCGAGTTGAATCTCGGGCTCCGGCGTGACGGCAAGCTCGATTCGATCAGCGAGTTCGAGACGAATCAGGACGGTCTCGATCGAGTGGAATCCGCTCTCCTCCCGTGCCAGTACGCGCAGCCACAGATTCAGCTTCGCGTGGGCCATCACCCGCAGGGGTCCGCGGCGAGTGTCGGGATCAGTCTTCATGGACGGCAGCCTCGACGATTTCCTCCGAGTGTCCCATCTCCGACCACGAAAAGCCGAAGTGGCGAATGTACCACAGGCCGATGATCGTCACCGGCACGAAGGTGAGAATGTGGTAACTGGTGGCGAAGCTGACCATGTCGGTGGCCGGGATTCCGTAGACGCCGAGACCGAGCCGGGTCGCCGCTTCGAACACGCCGAAGAAGCCAGGACTCGAGGGCGCCGCGACGGCAAACGCGATGACGCTCTGGAGAAAGATGGCGCCTGCCAGACCGGGCTCCGTAATCCCAAAGGCGAGCAGGCCCAGCCAGATCGAAATCGAGAGATTGACCCAGACGACCAGCGACCAACCGAGGGCCCTGACGAATGTCGCCGTATCGTGCAGAGAACCCAAACCCGCGAGAAAGCCTGCGAGCAGGCGGCTAACCCGCGCGCCCAGAGCCGCGCTGAGCCACCGGTCCGCGACACGCTCGAACAGTCGCACCGACCGGTCGGAATGGCGAGCCGCCAACCACAGCACGAAGAACGCCAACACGAATGCGATCGCCCCGATATTAGCCGTCCTTCGAACGATCGTCGCGGTCGACCCCTCGCCCAACGGGAATCCCGGAAGCGAGATCGTGACGAAGAGGAAGAGGGCCAGGACGAGGCCATCGAAGACTCGCTCCGCCACGAGAGAGGCTACGGAGGCTCCGATGTTCAGGTTCTCGGTGCGGGACAGGGCGTATGCCCGGGCGAACTCCCCGAGGCGCGCCGGCAGGAGGTTATTCACGGCAAAACCGATGCAGGTCGCGCCAAACCGCGGGTTGAACCGCGAATCGGGATGCGTCGGCTCGAGGAGAACTCGCCAGCGCAGCGCCCGCAGGACGAAGCTGAAGGTCGCCACGATTACGGCGCCCGTCAGCAGCCACGGATCTGCTTGCCTGACCCGGAGCCACACCTCCGCGACGGATACGTCTCTCAGGACCCACCACAGCAGGAGAACGGTGAGTACGAGCCCGAGGATCGATTTCAGCGCGCGACCTCGCACGGCCTCAGTCTCCCCTTGCCCGGTCGATCAACGCCTTCATCTCGCGTACCGCACGCTCCATCCCCACGAACACCGACCGGCTGACGATGGAGTGCCCGATGTTCAGTTCCTCGCAGCCGTCAATCGCTGCCACCGGGCCCACGTTCTCGTATGTCAGTCCATGACCGGCGTGCACGGCCAGGCCGAGCTCGCGTGCGAGCACGGTCGCCGCTTCCAGCCGTGTGAGCTGTTCCCGCACGGCCCGGGCGTCGGCGGCGTTGGAGTACTCCCCGGTGTGAAGCTCAACGGCGGTCGGGCCAAGGTCGGCGGAACGCCGCACGACCTCGGGATCCGGATCGATGAACAGTGACGTGCGCACGCCGACAGCGTGCAGCCGATCCAGCGCCTGCCCGATGTCCGTTGCTGCCGAGTCGCTCAGGTCCAGGCCACCCTCCGTCGTGACCTCTTGCCTCTTCTCGGGAACGAGCGTCGCCTGGTGCGGTCGCCAGTCTTCCGCCAGCTCCAGGATTCCCTCGGTCACCGCGAGCTCGAGGTTGATGGGAGTGCGGGCGCTGCGGATCAGGAGATCCACGTCACGATCCTGGATATGCCGCCGGTCCTCGCGCAGGTGGACCGTGATTCCATCGGCACCGCCGAGCTCGGCGAGGACCGCCACCCGGACGGGATCGGGCTCGTCCGTCCGTCGCGCCTGCCTCACCGTGGCCACGTGATCGACGTTGATATAGAGCCGCATTTGCGCATCACCTCAGCAGGTCAGCGAGAACCGCGTCTCGACGGGTTACGATACAGCCGGGTAACGAGCGGGTCGAGAGAGCACCGCCTACCCCGACTCGAGGTGTTGGACCACCACGCCCGGCCTGCGGCGCCAGCGGCCCAGTGTGGCGACCGGGACGCGAGCCCGGAAGACGACCCTCATCTCCCGGTCCG
>JABDQB010000088.1 GCA_013042495.1 Gemmatimonadota bacterium | reverse complement strand
TCTCGAATCCAGGCGACGAAATACGTCGAACACGCGCTCCAGGTCCGCTGGATTGATACCCACGCCGTTGTCGCGAACGAAGACCACGTGTTTGCCGGGCCGGACCTTCGTACCGATCTCGAGGCGCGGTTCCGCCTGGTCACCCATGTAGGTCACAGCATTCTGGACCAGGATTCGAAGCAGCTGGAGCAGGCGGATCCGGTCACCAAATACGCGTGGCAGGTCTCCGACCTCCACGACGACATCGCGTGACAGAATCTGGCTGCGGCAAAGATCGACGGCCTCCGCCGCCAGTTCCCCCAGGCTCACGGTCTCCAGAGTTTCCGGAAGGTGCCCGATGCGCGCCAGTTCTTCGAGATTCTCGAGCATCTCCCGCAGATGGAGGACAGCCAGGCGTGCACGCTGCACATCGGCGTCGAGCCCCGGGTCGCTGTCGTCGAGACGCGAGTCCAGGCGCTTGAGTCCTGCCGCCACGGCTGCCAGCGGGTCCTCAAGCTCCCGAGACACCGATGCGGCCATGCGCTCGAGCTCTTCGTTCGTCGTCTCGAGTTCGGAGATCAAGCGGGCGCGATCCAGCTCGGCCTGCCGGCGGGCCGTGATGTCACGCACCCCGCCCACGGCGTTGATGGAGCCACTGCCCGCCTCGAGAGGGCGAGCATAGTCGCGGACCCAGCGGACTTCACCGCTTCGTGTGACGATACGGTATTCTGCCACATCCGTTCTGCCCTTGAGCAACGCAGCCATGTGCGATCGGAGGCCGGATCGATCGTCCGGATGTACGAGGGCCAGCCACCCGATGCTGGCATCGAGATCGGAAGGTCGGTACCCGACGACTCGGGCGTAATCCATGTTCGTCCAGAGGAGCCTGGGCTCGCCGTCCGGAAGTACCTGCAGTGAGTACGCCCAGTCCGCGACGACTTCCGCGATCGCCCTATAGCGCTCCTCCGCCTCGCGCAGATCTTCGATCGTTGCCGCGAATTCGTATTCCGCGACTGACCCGTCGCCCGACTCTCTGTGCTGTGCAGTCGGTTGCATCATCACGCGCACCAGGGCTGAATAGGACCGGTCGGGTCGCGGACCCACAGGAAAGAGGAGCCGGGACGAGACCACCCGGTACACAGACGAGCAAGATTGAAACCGAAATGACGAGTAGCGGACGCGAGGGTGCTCGCCTCCTCGCGATTGGCCCGGGTGGCGAAGACTCCCTCGATCGGACGGCCTGCGCTAAGGTGATTTCCATGAGTAACATACGTTAGCGCGCCGGATGGCCACGAGGCAGAGCCAGGGTCCATCGAAATGCATGCCGGATCTCCCCGGACCGGACCATTTGAAGAGCCCTGTCGACCTCGAGGCATCGTCATTTTGGCCCAAAAACGGACACTGGAACGCCCAGTTCGGTCACCGGAACTTGTGAGATCTCTGTTCCTCGATTACGGTCCGGACATGTCCTGTTGCTCGGTGTTTCGTCGCGGGCTGGGTGTCCGGGTTTTCGCCGTGGGGCTCGCACTGTTGGCGCATCCGGGAGGCACGTACGCCCAGCAGTCGGTGCGGCTCGAGCTCGGCGGGGCCCAAGGCGATTGGCTGCGGTACAGCCATCGCAGCGACCTCCTCGTGCACCTGCCCGAGGACCTCGGCGGCCCGGCTACCAGCCGTACCACGATCCGGCTGCTGAATGTCGTCGACGCCGCTTCGATCGACGCGATCGCCTATCTCACCACGTTGGAGGAGGTCGCTTTCGAGGTCCGCCCGGCGCCACCCGGGCTCCCCGACCTGAGCGGGATCCAGGGACTTCAATTCCACCACACGGCGAGTCGGGCCGGGCGGACCCTGAGCCTGCGCTTCGCGGGACAGTCGTCCGAGGCGGGGCCCGTCCTGCTCGAGCAACTCGAGAACTGGCTGAGCCAACTGGGATTCCCGCCACTGCCCGCGGAAGCCGTGAGTGTCGGAGAGGAGTGGTCCGAGACGAGGCCCATTCCTGCGCTGGCCCTGGGCCTGGCGGTCGATGTCGACCTCGTGCAGACCCGCACGGTACGTCTGTCCGAAGTCAGTTCAGTGGGCGGATCCAGCGTCGCCTTTCTCTCGGTCACGACGCTCTGGGAACCTTCCCCGGAACCGAGCGGAACCGGCGGGGGAGTGGTTTCGCTGCGCGGCTCCGCCGAACAGATGGTACGGTTCGACACGAGGCGCGGGCGCTTCCTCGGAAGTACCGGGACCAGCGAGCTGGAGATGGTATTGACGCCCGAAGGCACGGCTCAGTACGTGGCGGTATCGGCCACGGGCCGCCAGATCACAGGACTGGCGGCTTCGAGCGATTCCAGTGCCGACCTCAGGGAATGACGCGCCCGCTCAGCTCGAGGAGCTTCTCTCCACGCACCGCCACAGTTTCCGCATCTTCGGGTCGGTCGAGGTAGTCCAGCGCCGCGGCGAGTGCGATGTGAGCGATGTAGTACTGCGCGGGAATGCTCGCCCTCGTTGAAGGCTCTGGCCAAAGGTCCCAGTCGAACAGGTAGTCCAGGCGGAAAACGTCCCACAGCAGGTGTTCGGTCCGCTCGACATCGACCCACCGGATGATGAACTGCGGGTCGAGCAACACGATGTTGTCCGTGGGCTCGATGTTCTCCGCCAACTTGTGCGCGAGGCCGTGCCGGATCAGGTGAGGGCCGAGGTTCCACTGTTCGTAGACCGGTGGCGCCGTGGCGGCGAAATAGATCGGCCGGTCACCCAGCGATTCCTGGACAATGTAATAGACCAGGAAGTCCGGGTGCATCAGGAATTTCTCCCGGTCGAACTGGAGAGAAATGTCCGGCGTGAACTGCACGACCGTGCCGGCCGGGGCCGCCTGGTAGATGGGAAGCGCGTCGATTTCCTCGTTCGTAAGGGAGTGGATGGCGCGCTGCGGTGCCTTGATGTCCCAGTCCCGGTACAGCTCGATCGCATTCTCGTGGTCGAACGGTCTCTGGCAGGTCACGACCGTCGGCGTGGCCAGCGGATTCACTCCGTCCGGACACGGCGTCGTCAGGTCGCGAAGCTGCTTAGGGTACCACTTCGTTCCCAGATACGAGTGCACGATGACCGTCACGTCACGGCGGATTCCCTCGACCTCCTGCAGGTACCACAACGGAAACGTGTCGTTGTCGCCGTTCGTGAAGACGATGCCGTACGGTTCGACCGACTGCAGGATGTTCCAGGCCCAGTCCCGTGCGGAGTAGTCTCCACGCCGATCGGCGAGCCCGAAGTTGAAGATCAGCGGCAGAAATGCGATGCTGAGCATCGGCGCTGCGAGGCGGAGTCCCCGGGTCGGATCACCCGCGGTGGCGAAGCGGTCGCCGATCCAGCGCCAGGCCGTCGCGATCCCCATCCCCGCGTACAGACCCCACACGTTGAAGCTGAAGACGTAGAAGTAGTCGCGTTCTCTGACTTCGCGGCGGTCCAGCGGTATCGACGCGTCCGTGCTGTACCCGTACTTGAAGTTCAGATAGAAGATCAGGAGGATCGTGATCGTGCCGAGAAACGTGACGAAGTAGATGAAACTGTCCATGTCTCCGCGGGCGTGTCGCACGAGGCCGACGATGCCCAGTGCGAGGAACAGCATCGTGACCAGGCCACGAATGCCGATCGGCAACGTGCGCGCCCACTGCCAGTCGAAATACTGCCAGAACATCGCGAACTGGGCGCTTCGCGGAGACTGCTCCTCCGCCCAGGGCGGTTTCTGGTACTGCTCACGCGCGATCGAGGCAGCCAGCTTGTCGCATTGAACCGCCAGCTTCTTTTCGCCGAATCCCGTCTCGTATTGCTTCGGGATCACCGCGTCGATGATCCGGTTGTCCGGCGTCCCATCCTCCCCGATCACCACGCATTCCGGGTCCGCTTCGTCGATGATCGGATTCTGGGCCGAGCGAATGGGTACGAACAGGAGCTGGACCGAGAAACCGATGAGGAGAAACACGGTGCCGGCCACCGCGACGCGCGGTGACAGGACGACGGCCACTACGGCGAGGACTCCGGTATACAGCCACACGCGGGGCAGGGGCCATCCCAGACCACTCAGTGCCGCACCCAGGGCCACCCCGAGCACGAGGCCACCGGCGACGATCGCCACCGATTTCCAGTTCAGCAGGCGCCCGTGATTGTGCCAGAATACGAAGGCGGCGAGGGCGGGAAGTGGAAGCAGCGACATCTGGTGGTTGGTCGCTCCGAGACCCAGCAGGAACGCGACGAGGATCATGATTCGGTCGCCCCGGAACGTGTCGCTATGGTCCTCCCACAGCATCGCCAGGTACGAGATCGCTGCCACGAACAGGAGAGAGACCGTGTAGACTTTCTCGTTCACGTTCGACTGGGCCCAGACCGTGTAGGCGGTACCGCTCACCAGGACGGCGCAGAAAGCGGTCATCAGTGCTACGGCGCGATTCTCGGTGAAGTGGGCCCAGATTCGCATGACGGCGAGGAACCAGAACACGGCCGCGGCGGCGGAGACGGTGGCGCTCAGG
>JABDQB010000086.1 GCA_013042495.1 Gemmatimonadota bacterium | reverse complement strand
GGGGCCTGGCCCTCATGCTGGGCGCCCTGACCTGGCGCGCGGTTCGGTACGCCCTCGTGTTTCCGATGTGGGGGGACGAGGGGATGCTTGCCGTCAACTTCCACGACCGCACGTTTCTCGGACTCCTGGATCCCCTGGACTACGGACAGGTCGCGCCGCCGGGCTTCCTGTGGCTGGAACTCGGCGCCGCGAAGCTGCTCGGGTTCACGGAGCCGGTCCTCCGACTCGTCCCGTTCCTGGCGGGGGTGGGGGCCGTGCTCCTGTTCTGGCGCCTGAGCCGCAAGCTGCTCGACGACCGATCGGCGCTGATGGCCATGGCCGTCTTCGCGGCATCCTTTTATCCGACCCGATATGCCGCGGAGGTCAAGCCATACAGCCTGGATCTGCTACTCGCACTGGCGATCGTTCTCGCCGCGTGGGCCGTGTACGAGAGACCCGCTGTAGCGAGGCGGTGGGCGGCCCTTGCGGCTCTCGCGTCCGTGTGCTCCTGGCTCTCGTATCCTTCGATCTTCGTGAGCGGAGGGGCGTGCCTGTGGCTTCTGACTGCCGAGTCGGGCCCGGGCGGAGGTCGCCGCTGGGGGAGGATACTGGCCGTCGGACTTCTGATCGTGGCCAGTTTCATGGCCATGTACGCTCTCGCGGGCGGCGGACAGCGCGCCGCCGCCCCGGCATCGTACTGGGCTGCCGGCTTTCCGCCGCTGTCCGAGCCGTGGAAGATCCCGCTGTGGGCGCTCGACGTCCACACCGGGATGATGTTGGCCTACCCGAACGGCGGTCATTCCGGCGGAAGCACGGTTTCGTTCCTGCTCGCGGTGGCCGGTGGAGTCGTTCTGTGGCGCAGGCGAAGGCCCGTGCTCCTGCTGCTCCTGAGTCCGCTTCCCCTCATGTTCGTGGCTGCCGCCCTGCAGAAGTATCCGTATGGGGCCAGTGCCCGGGTGGCGCAGCACATCGCGCCAGCGGCCTGCCTGCTGATCGGTGCGGGCATCGTTTGCGCGCTCCGAAAGGTCCTGGGGCCCCGCCGGACGATCCGCGCCATTCCCATCGCCGTGCTGCCGTTCCTCGTCGTAGTAGTAGCCGGGATCGTCCGGGATGTCGTGAGGCCTTACCACTCGCAGGCCGACGTGATCGTGCGGCAGTTGGTATCGGATCTGGGCGACGAATCGGAATCCGGAGATCGCTGGGTGGTGTTTGCCAGCCGGGATGACTCGGGACATGCGCCTCTCTACTCGAGATTCGTCGGCATGGGCGGTCGGATTCACTTCCAGGTTCTCGCCCACGCTCCCGGACCGGTCCTGTGGGCGCCGGATCCGGCCACACTGGCGGTCGGGGGAGGGGGACGCACGTGGTTGATCGCGTATGGGAACCGGGTGTTTGAACCCGGTCGCGCCGAGCTGGACGGCTACGTGCGCCGCGTGTCCGAATCGGTGGGAGGCCCAGCCGTGGTCACACGCCACGACCTGCCGGACGGCGAGTGGATCGAGATCGTGGAATTGCCGGCGAAGTGACGCGACTGTCGTCAGGGGTCAGTTGGAAGGATCGACCCGCTCAGCTCGGCGAAGGAACACTACCATTACGATCCCGGCCAGGAAGTTGCCGGCCAGCAGAGCCGGCCACCCCCATTCCTCGGACATCTGTGCGCCAGTGACTTGCAGGATGGCGGTGAAGATGGCCGTGCAGGCGATGAGGCCGTACAGCCCCCCGACGAGCAAGGACTTCGGCAACTGAGTGAAGCGTAAAAAGCTCGCCAAAGCTATCCCGATCAGCGTGAATATGAGCAGGTGGAAGGTAGTGAACATCGCTATGCGCGCAGTTCTAAGCACCCTGTCGGACTCAGCACCAGAATCGCCGCCGCCGAGCAATGCGCTCGACAGGAAATCGGGCGTGCTCAGCGGCTTGAACCAAAGCATGTCAAACGCCAGGAACAGGATCATGACAGCCATGCCGGCAAGCACACCAGCGAATGCGCCGTGAAGAACATCTTTTCGACGCTGTTGGCCGTAGGTCAGCTCTGTTCCGCTGGCCGAGTCGTCAGAGACCGGCATTCGTCCTCCTGTGAATCGGCCGCCCGAGCCGCGTCGAAGCCTACAATTGGCTGCCGATCGGGCTTCGAGGCTCACTTTACAAGAGCCCCATGGCCGACCGCAGTCAATGGTGCAGACGGCTGCCGAAGGCCCAGACAACCGCACGCGAGCGGCTGGCGGTCCATTCCTTGCCGTGTACAGGTGTATGAGCGCTTCGCTGATCGTGCATCTTCGGACGAACCGTTGGGCGCTGGTGATGGCACTGGCCCTTGCGGCCTGTTCCGACGGTTCCGATGCGCCAACGGATCCCGGGCCGCCCGCGGGTGACGCGCCCGTGGCTGGTGTCGCAGTCAGTCCACAAGCC
>JABDQB010000073.1 GCA_013042495.1 Gemmatimonadota bacterium | reverse complement strand
CTTCTCGTCCGCGGCCACGGCCCGGCGGAAGAAGCGCTCGGCGTGCTCCCACAGGCCCTCCCGGAAGAGCGCCCGGCCAATGGACAGCATCAGGTCCAGGTCCCTGCCGAAGCCAAGGTCGAGCACTCGTTCGAAACACTGAAAACCGCGGGCCCGCTCGCCCAGCTTCAGCCGAGCTTCACCCAGACCCACGAGGGCATCCTCGTGGTCAGCCTCTCTCTCGAGAACCTGGCTGAACGACCTTCGAGCCCAAACGAATTCCTCCCGCGCCAGATGCGTGTATCCGATCGACACCAGTAGCTCGATCGCACCCGGGTACAGCGCGGCGCCGCGCCGGAGAGTCTCCAGCGCGCCTTCGTAGTCGCCGGACTCATACAGACGCTGAGCTTGCCGGTCGAATTCCTCCGCACTCCAGAAACGGGAACCTTCCATGGCTTCCCTACGCTCGTTCGAAGAGGTACGCGCTATCCAGCAAACGATTGCCCCGGCCATCATTCACGGAATGCCGCCGACCCGACCAGATGGCGGCCCCGCCGGTCTCGCCACGTTTGTTCACGGCATAGTAGTTCACGTTGAAGTTCGGTCGGCCGGTATCATCCAGCAGTCGACTCTCGACCGTCCAATCCACGATTCGTTGCAGCGCCGTGAGACACGCATCCGTCGGGTGCGCCCCCCGTCTCATCTCTTCCACGATCAGGTGCGAACCCACGGTCTTGATCACGGCTTCGCCGCGGCCTGTCGACCCCGCGGCCCCAACGTCGTTGTCGCAGTAGCAGCCGCAACCCGGCAGCGGACTGTCGCCTACCCTTCCCGGGATCTTGAAGAACAGCCCGCTCGTCGTGGTCACAGCGGACAGGTTACCCGCAGTATCGACGGCCGAGCAATGGATCGTGCCCATCGGTCGGACGCCATCGTACGAATCGAGCGCTCCCAAGGTCTCGCCCGGTGCGCCCTGGGCCGGACCTCCGGGGTCGGAGAAGTCGCTGATGGTCTCTCCGCTCTCCTCGGGAACGAGGTAGTCGTCCTGGTCGGAAAGGCGGGCTCTCCAGCTCAGCCATACTTCCCTGGACTCGGCGGTGAGGAGATCCATCTTCTCGAATCCCATGTCCGCCGCGAAGCGAGCGGCACCTCGGCCCACCAGGATCACGTGATCCGTGTATCGCATCACGGCGAGGGCAACGCGCGACGGATTCACATAGCCCTCCAGCGATGCCACCGCCCCCACGCCTCGCGTCGGCCCGTGGTACACCTGGCTGTCGAGTTGAACCGTGCCAAGGGCGTTCGGAAAGCCGCCGTAACCGACAGTCTGATCCTCGGGATCCTCCTCTACCCGATTCACCCCGCTGACGACCCCTTCGAGCGTGCCCAGTCCGTCGCGAATCGCCTGGAGGGCCGTTTCCGTGGCTCGCAGCCCGTTGCCGCTGGACACCACCGCGGGCTCGATCGCCGCACCATCGAGAATCAACGGACCGGCTGTCCGTCGATCGACCGCGCCGGTGCCTGCGTGCCGCCCGAATACGCTCGGTGCGATCGCGCCCACCCCGGCCAGCGCTCCCACGCTGCGAACGAACAGCCTGCGACTCAGTTTCGCCATGCTCTGTCCCAGAGAGATGTGATGGATCAGGGCTCCGGCGAGCCCTCCTGCTCGTCCCCGGCCGTCTCTTCGGTCACCACGTCATCCGCTACCCGAAGCTCGATGCGGGTGACCCGCTGCTCCGTCGTCTCGGTCACTTCGAGTTCCGCGGCGCCGAGCCGGACGGTCTCACCCATCTCGGGAATCCGCCCGAGCTTTCCAATCACGTAGCCCGCGACGGTATCGTATTCTTCGAATCCGTCGGGGTCACCCAGACTGAATTGCTCGATCAGGTCCGCCGGGTCGGCACCGCCATCGATCCGAGCCCGTCCCTTGCCGAGGACGACGATCTCCTCCTCCGCCACGTCGTGTTCGTCGAAGATGTCTCCGACGATCTCCTCGACGAGATCCTCGAGCGTCACGACGCCATCCGTGCCGCCGAACTCGTCGACGACCACGGCGAGGTGCAGTTTCTGGTCCCGGAATTCGGCGAGCAGATCATCGACCGGCTTGGTGTCTGGCACGAAGAACGGCTCCCGCATGACCCCCGTGAGCGAGAACTCGTCGGCCGTGGACCGCCGCATCCAGCGGAACAGGTCCTTCATCAGCGCGACTCCAGTCACGTCGTCGATCGACTCGCGGTACACCGGAAAACGTGAATAGCCGGACTCCGCCGCCGTATCGAGGACGTCATCCAACGACGCGGACTCGGGAAACGCCACGATGTCGAGTCTCGGAGTCATGACCTCACGCGCCACCGTCCGCGTAAGTTCGAACACGCCGTGAATCATCTCCTCCTCGTCTTCTTCCACGACGCCTTCGGCCCGGCTGTGCCTGAGAAGAGCTTCTATTTCCTCGGGCCCGTGCACCTGCCCGTAACCCCCTGGAACGTCGCCACCGCCCAGGGTGACGACCGGAGTCGCGATCGCGTTCAGCACCCACAGCAGCGGGAACATCAATGCGGTGAAGACGTTCATGGGAACCGCCACGAGACGAGCCGTTGCGCGGGCACGGCTGAGTGCGATGGCGCGCGGTACGAGCTCGCCGAGCACCAGGTAGACGCCGGCGACCGCGAGGAGGGAAAGGACGACGCCGATTGCGAATCCCAACCCGCTGGGCAATCCGACCCCCGCTGCGTCCAGTGCACGGTGGATGGCGGGCGCGATCCACTCCACGCCCAGCCACCCAAGAGCCAGCGAGCTGAGCGTGATTCCCGCCTGGGCACTCGATATCGGCCGATCGAGAGACCGAAGGGCGCGCGCAACCGCACGGTTCTGGCGCACAGGCTCATCACCTGATTCACCCTGTGGACGATGCATCGTAGCGACGAGCGCGAACTCCGCCGCGACGAAGAACGCGTTTGCGGCGACGAGACCCAGGAGCGAAACGACCTTCACCAGGGAGAGAGAGTCCATCAGCGGGAGTTCATCGGGGAGTCTGGCCCGTTCCGGGGGGCTCTCTCGAGCCCACCCGGTGTCGAGTCAGGTCTTGCCCACACCCTTGCGGCAGTGCGGAACTCGAAGACCGTTGCCAGTCGCTGGAGCGGCAGGTTCAGGTTGTGCCGACCTCGTCTTGCCTCAGTCGGTAGCCGGGGGGGACTCCCCCTCGGACGCACCAAAAGGAATCGCCGGCTGACAGTATCTATGCCCGATCGCTTCGAGCTCGCTCACTTCACCGTCGGAGAGACCCGGATACCGTTCGCGCAAATACTCGACGGTATCCGACATCCATTCCTGACGCTCCGTGTCCTCGGCATCGAGAACACCACATCGCTGAATATGACTGAACAGCTCATCGCGAGCCAGATCCAACGCCGTCTGCTGTTGTCGTCCGCGTGACAAAGCTCCTCCTTTTTGATTTAATCCCTCCCGGTGCCGCCAGCTCTCGCGTCGAGCCGCCCGGCCGCCGGGGCTTGCCTGCCCAATATACCTGCGCCCGGATGCCGCCGCAAAGCAGGCCCGGAGACCCAAGATTCCTTGATATCACTGGGAATTCGGCGAATCAGCGCGAGAGCTCCTCGGCGACGGCCCATGCGAGCAGCGGCACCATGATCTCATGATGGCCGGTGATCTGATAGCCCTGCCCGCCCCCGGTGCGCGTCGGTCGCTCTACCACGTTCACGCGTGGCCTGTACTGGCGGATCATGTCGAAGTCGGCAGTGAGAAAGCCCCGCGGTGCACCACCGTCAACGTTTCGACGAATCGTGAGCGCCTTCAGAAACACCTCCGGAAGGATCACGGCCGATCCCACGTTGACCGCCGCGCCCCCGTCGTCCAGCCTCTTCAGCGACTCCACGAGGGTCAGGAAGTCGGCGTACGAGGTCTCCCCAATCGCTGCGCCATCGGCCTCGGGGTGCTGGTGAATGATGTCGGAGCCGACCGCGACATGAACGGACAGGGGAATGCCCAACCGCTGGCACGCCATGATGAGCGACAGCTCCGGGTGCTGATTGTCCGTCCGGCTATCGAGATCCGCCGCCAGCGCCGCTCCCAGCCCCAATCCCTCATCCCTTCCCCGCCGGATCGCCATGTTCATGTCACGGCCCGTCTCGAGCGCCATTCCGAACGTGCCATCCGACAAGCCTGCCTCCACGTCCTCCGACGTACCGCCCCAGCGACAGGTCTCGTAGTCGTGAATCACCGTGGCCCCGTTCACCGCGAGGTGAGTAACCGCGCCCCTCTCCATGAGGTCGATTAGAACGAGAGAGAGACCGGTCTTCACCACGTGACCGCCGAGCATCCAGACGATCGCACGGTCGCGAGCGACGGCGGATGCGATCCCGCTCGCCACCGCTCGAAGCGAATCGGCCGCCAGGATGTGCGGCAGTGAGTCGTAGAACCGCTGGAACGAGACGTCGGGGTCCGGCGGGGGCGGTCCGGCGAAGTCGCCGGATGACACTTTGTTCGAGCGCTCCCCCACGGGGATGCGGCGGACTCCCTGCCTCGGGTCCGGCGGATCGCTCATGGCAGCTTCTCCCCGGCATCGGCCGGATTCCCGGAAGCCGCCGCTGCTGCGGAATCGATCGGAATCAGCGCCCCGTCTCCTGGCTCGTATTTCGTGAGGAAAAGGTTGCCGGACCCGACCGCCATGCTCGTCTTCAGGCGGACGATCGCACGGTGCTCATCGTCGGTCAGGTAGAGTTCGGCCTCGCCGCCGTCGCCGAACGCTCCGCCGGTTTGAATGATCGGCCGCACTACGATCGTCTGAAACGTGCCCGCGGGGACCCGGATCTCTTCCCGCCGAAGGACCTCGATGACGACCGGATTGCCCGATTCCTTGAAGTAGCGATCGAATTCGTAGCGCTGGCCAACCTCGAGCGGAAGCAGCCGCGCGAAGAACAGGAAGGACACGTCGTCCAGCGCACCTTCGAGGATCGCGATATCCGTCTCTTCGGCACGGGCGCTCCACTCGCCGTCCACGATGTCGTGCCGGTCGTACGTCATGGCCTCCAGGTCGAACGAGTACCGGGTGTCGCGCTTGTAGCTTCCCTCACTCAGCCGCTGCTCGAAACGGATCGAACTGAGGGGCCGCGGGCGGATCCAGCTGACCTGGCGGTCCTGCACACGGTAGAATGGCGGGCCGCCCCAGGCCTCCATGGCGACCCGGTATCCCTCCACGCCATCGATCGAATCGATGGCCTCGACCTCGATCGATCCCTCGCCCAGACGCACCCGACCCCAGTTGACCGAGAACTCCATGCGCTCCCCGACGGGAAAGCGCCACGCCCCGACTGGATCGACATCTGATACCGGGGATTGGGCACCGGCAGGCGGCGGGCCGGCAAGGCAGAACAGAACCGGAAGGACGAGAACGGTCCGGCGGACCCTGCCCGAAGTCACGCCTGGCCCTCGGCCGGGCGGCGGAGACGGGGGTCACGCGACGCCTTCAAGAGACCCCACAGGGTCGAGACCGCCCGGAAACGGCTCCGCCGATAACGCCGGGTGTAATCCGTGGCGATATCCACCTGGGTCGCGCTTCGGAGGTGCGGCGTGACCGCAGAGAGTAGCTCCAGGCTGCAGGCCCAGCCTTCGTGGTGCAGCATCGCGGCGCCGTTCGGCACGTCCTTCAGGGCCCTCTTCAGAGCCACCAGTCGATACAGGCGGAACCCACAGAAGGGATCGTCCACGTCCGGAGCCGTCGCCTGTGGTTTCACGATCATACCGGCGCCCAGGCGCGCGAAGCGGACCGCGCGGGGCGCCTCGCGGACGTTCACGGACTTGCCGGCGACCAGGTCGGCTCCTCCCTGAAAACGCCGTAGCATCTCCGGGATCATCTCAGGTCCGTCCGTGAAGTCTGCCTGCATCACCAGAACGGCGTCCCGCTTCGGATACCGGGACATCGTCGCCGCCTCCCGGATGAGCCGTTCGAGGGACGCGGCATATCCCCGCCGCGTCGCGTGCCGGAATACGGTGAGGGGAAGAACCCGCCGATAGGGCTCGAGCACGTCCGCGGTCCCGTCCGTAGACGCGTCGTCGACGACGAGAATCCGGAAGTCGCGGCCAAGCTCCGCGAACACTTTCCGGATCTTCCACATCAGCACGCCAATCGTGTGCTCTTCGTTATGTACAGGAAGCGTGACGTAAATCACGTCTCGCATCGCTCCTTTCGGTATCCCGATGCCTCCCGAACTTCACGATTTCGAGAGGCACGTTTTCCAATGTTACCGTCAGTCCCCGGCGGTCGTTCCCGTGGGCCGGGTCTTCCAGCGCCGATGGAACCAGAAATACTGCTCCGGGCGCAAGCGGACCTGTACTTCCAGCCGGCCGACCCAGCGCCGTGTAAACTCCCGCTCGGCATTCGCTCCGGGGTCGGGCCTTTGAATCTCCTCCAGAACCCAACCGTAGCCGGAACCGACCCTCACGGCCGCGCCGAAGAATAGCGGCACGTCCTGCGAAAGCGCGAGACGCGCCGGTCCGCGGAACGTCGATGCGTCACGGCCGAGGAACGGCACGAACAGCCCCCGCTCGCCGGCGTCCTGGTCGGCCACGAGCGCGACGGTCTTGCCCGCGCGCAGCGCTTCCGGGATTCGCGTGCGCGCGTCCTGCATGTAGATCGGCTCGACGCCCGACCGGCGTCGCGTTTCTAGCATCCGATCGTTGAAGGCCGGGTTGCGCTGCCGCTTGACGACAGCCGCCATCGGCAATCCGGCCGCGGCCAGGAATGCGCCGGCTGCTTCCCAGTTCCCAACGTGCCCGGTCACGATGATGGCGCCGCCACCCCCGGTGACCTCCCGGTGCAACGCAACGGCCACGTCCCCATCCGCAACACGCGGGAGCAGGTGCTGCCCTCCGTACCGACCAATGCGGGCTATGGCCGCGATTTCACGGCCGAAATGCCGGTAGCACGCCCGGGTGATCTGATCGACCCACTGCGGGGCCCGGGACGGAAAGGACGCGGCGATCTGCCGTTCCACGGTGGCGCGGCGCGTCCCCAGTCTCCACGCGCCGCTACCGGCTGCCAGGCCGAGGCGATCCGCCGGGCCCGCCGGCAAGGCCCCGAGCGCGGCTTCGGCCATCCGTGCCGGAACGTACTCGAGCAGATCGCGTGGCTTCATCAGCTCGGGCGACCCGTCCGCGACACGGATTCATACGATGCCAGGGTCGCCGCGACCATCGACTGGGCCCCGTGAGAGCGGGCGTACCTCCTCGCCCGGTCCCGCGCGCGCGCCCGGTGATCGGGCTCTTCGATGAACCGGTTTATCGCCGCCGCCAGGGCGGCGTGATTGCCCGGGCGTACCGGCTCGATTCCCTCCGCTCGAAGCCTGCCGTCGCCAACAGCGGTCATGACGACCGGAACGCCGACCCACATCGCCTCGAGACAGCCGGTGGACAGTTCCTCCCGGAGTGACGGCATGGCGAACAAGTCCAGGTCTACGAGCGACCGCCGGGCACCCTCCAGATATCCGGGCAGACAGACCCACCCTTCCAGGTCCAGCTTTTCGATCATGCCCTCGAGTCGGGCTCGTTCCGGACCTTCCCCAAAGATCGCGAACCTGGCGTTCGGGTGCTTCTCCACGACCAGCGACGCGGCCCGGAGCAACGTGAGGTGATCCCTGTCCGGGCCCAGTGCCGCCAGGGAACCGATGAGGAACTCATCCGGCCTGGCTCCCGCCGTATCGCGCAGTTTCCCGGGTTCCTGGTCGTCCAGACCCGCCGCGTCCACCCCCTCTGGCACCACATTGATTCGCGAGCGCTCGACCCCCGCGGCGATCAAGGAATCACGAGCTGATCCCGAGACAGCCAGTACGAGGTGGGCGCGGCGCCACTTCCAGGCTGAGCGCGGCGGCGCGACGCTCCGACGACTCGCGATGATCCGACTCATGGAGCCTTCCAGGGCCGCCAGATATGTCATCAACCGGAGAGCATGCGTGTCATGTACGTGGACGACATCCCAGCGACGGCGTGCATACCGGGCCAGGGTGCGCAGGGCACGGGGGTCGGCCCCCACCGACCATGGAAGAGAGATCACGGGGACGCCCATTTCCCGGGCGGCTCTCTCCAGGCGGGAATGCTCCAGGGTGGCCACGGTTTGCCGAACTCTGGGTACGCGGCGAAGCCCGTCCACCAATAGCGCTACCTGGTTCCGGGTAAGGCGCCATTCGTGCCCGGACTCGATGTGGAGAACTCGGAGCGGCGGACGGGTCACATCGGTCTCCGCAGGGATACTCTCGTCATGATCGGCAAAGTAAGCGCAGGCAGGCTGAACGAGAAGGGTCGTCGCGTTGCCACGGCTTTCATGTCATCTTCTGTGGATGGGCGCTCACCTTCCCGAATGGATGGCTGGCGAATTCACGGTAATCCGAGCCGGTCGGACGACGGCCGTGGTGCGCCACGATTTCCTCGATTCGTTTCACCGGCACCGGCTGGTGGACTGCGTCCACGCACCGCGGTTGTCGCTTCCCGAGGCGCGCCAGGGCTTCGAAGATCCCGTCCGTGGAGGACGCGGCGGTATCCGGGTCGTCACGGCCGGACCGCTTGGAGAAGCCGTAGTCCGCCCCTATCGACGCGGCGGCTGGGTAGAGACGTTCAATCGGCGCCGCTATTTCCTGGGGAACCGGGCTATTTCCGAGCTCGTGTCCACCCACCGCCTTCGACGACGCGGGGCCCCCGTGCCGGAGGCTCTGGCCGCCGTTCAGTCCATCGTCCGTCCCGGATATGAGGCGTGCCTGGTTACCCGGCGCATCCCGAAGGCCCCGCCAGCGGCCGTAGTCCTCGCCGCGGCGTCGGAACCGTCCCGGACCCGTGTCCTCGAATCCATGGGCCGGGCGATCCGGGTGTTTCACGAAGCTGGCGGCATCCACGCCGACCTCAATGCGCACAACATCCTGGTCTCGGAAGAAGGCGACGGGCCGGCCATCGTGATTGACCTGGACCGGGTGGCGGTCGTGGCGGGTGGCGCGCCCGAAAGGCGCGCCCGGGCCAACCTCAGACGCCTGAGGCGTTCGTTGGACAAGCTGGGACTGACCGAGGCGCTGGACGATTGGGACCAGCTGGAACGGGGCTACGCTGCGCCTCCCGACCCCCCGCCTGCCGCCTAGTCTTCGCTGGAACCCGATCGAGGGGGCTCCGCCGCCAACCCCGGGGCGTACTGAAGGTCGCTGAGGCGCCGGTACAGGCCGTCCGCCTCGTACAGTTCGTCGTGGGTCCCCGACTCCACGAGGAGACCGTCCTCCAGCGCGAGGATTCGATTCGCCCCTCTGATCGTGGAGAGGCGGTGCGCAATCACGAATACCGTGCGTCCCGCCAGGAGCCGCTCCAGCGCGGCCTGAATCAGCTGCTCCGACTCCGTATCGAGGGACGACGTGGCCTCGTCGAGAATGAGCAGAGGAGGATCGCGCAGAATGGCCCGAGCTATACCCACCCTCTGACGCTGCCCACCCGAGAGACGGACGCCTCGGTCGCCCAGCACAGTGTCGATGCCCTCGGGCAATTCCGCGATGAAGTCCTCGGCATTGGCCGCGCGGATCGCTTCCCAAATCTCCTCTTCCGGACGCTCCTCGCCGTAGCTCACGTTGGCCCGCACCGTCTCGTGGAAGATCACGGTTTCCTGGCTCACCACCCCGAACAGCGACCGGAGGGCCCCGAGCGGCATGTCCTTCACGTCGCGGCCGTCCATCGTGATCCGCCCGGCCGTCGGATCCATGAACCGCGGCAGCAGGTCCACCAGGGTACTCCTGCCGGCTCCCGAG
>JABDQB010000072.1 GCA_013042495.1 Gemmatimonadota bacterium | reverse complement strand
GCTACCGCCCGTGTGGACCCTGCTGTCGGTGCTGATCGCGCTCAAGCTGATGGGGCCGATCGGGATGATCGTGGCCGTACCGATCCTGGCCGTGGGCAGGGTGCTCGTTAAGCGGCTGTACGTGGAGCGGGTACTCGAGGGAGGGGGCTTTCACCCCATCCTGAGCGACGAGCCGCTCGTGATCACCGTGCCGACGGAAGTCGGTCTTTCCCTCGGCCCCGCCGCGGATCGGTCCGTTCCCGAGATGCTCGAGGTCCTGGACGCGTGACATCTACCAGACAGCCGATCTTCGTGATTCTCGCCGAGGGAAAGCTGGGGCTCGAAACGAGCAAGACGGCGGCCAGCGTGGTGCGCTACCTGCCCGATCGGGTCATGGCCGTGATCGACTCGAGGCACTCCGGCCTCACCGCGCAGAGGGTACTCGGGGTGGGGGGTGGGATCCCGATTGTTGCCGCCCTGGCCGAGGCCATGCGGGTCTCGGGGCAGCCTCCGCAGGCCCTCCTGGTGGGAGTCGCGAACCGAGGAGGCACCATTCCGCCGGAGCATCGGCCGGTTCTCTTCGAGGCGGTCGAGGCTGGCCTCGACATCTGGTGCGGATTGCACGAGCGGCTGGCGGATGACTCCGAGCTGGCGGCGCAGGCCCTGGAGCGCGGTGTCCGCCTGGTGGACCTGCGCGAGCCGCCGGCCGACCTGCCCGTGGGGACCGGGCTTGCCCTTCAAACGGCCGGATTTCGCGTATTGACCGTAGGCACCGACTGCAACGTCGGGAAGATGACGGCGAGCCTGGAGATTCGGCGCGCGCTGACCGAGTGCGGAGTCAACGCGCGGTTCGCCGGCACCGGCCAGAGCGGGATCGTCATCGATGGAGCGGGAATCCCGGTGGACGCCGTGGTCTCGGACTTCGTCTCCGGGGCGACGGAACGAATCACCCTGCAAGCGGCGGAGGGAGCCGATGTAGTTCTGGTCGAGGGACAGGGATCCCTGTTTCACCCCGGTTACTCGGCCGTCACGCTCGGCCTGCTGCACGGCGCGATGCCGAACGCGATGATTCTGTGCTGGATGCCGGGCCGGAAGCGGATCTACGCCGGAGGATACGATTGGCTGGAGATCCCTTCGCCGGTCCGCGCCATCGAGGCGTACGAGGAAGCGATGCGGTGGGCCGCTCCGCAGCTGAACAGCCGGGTGATCGCGCTATCGGCCAACACGTACGACCAGTCCGAGGAGGAGGCGCGGCGGCTGGTCGAAGAAGCCGGTCGGGCCACCGGGCTGCCATCCACCGATCCCGTGCGTTTCGGAGCGGAGCCGCTGGCGGAAGCAGTGGAGGAAGCGCGGCGAGCCGCCGACTGACCTTCTAGGCGCGCCGTCAGTCTCCCTCGTAGGTACATCCGGAAGTACACGTCTCCTGGATCTCTATCCGGCTGAGGCCTGACAGCCGGGGGGCAAGGCGTTGCCAGATCCAGCGGGAGAGCACTTCGGCCGTCGGGTTTTCCAGGCCTTCGATCTCATTCAGATAGTGGTGATCGAGCCTGTCCCGGACCGGGTCGAACGCCTCCTTGATATCCGCGAAGTCGAGAATCCAGCCGACTTTCTCATCCGGCTCCCCGCGCACGTGAACTCGCACGGTGTAGGTGTGACCGTGAAGCCGGCGGCACTTGTGGCCTTCGGGTACGTTTGGGAGCAGGTGAGCCGCGTCGAAGGTGAATTCCTTCCAGATTTCCATTTTGCCTCGATCAGTCGGTACCGATGTACTTGTGAGTCTGCAGACTCAGGCGCCACTGAGGGTGCGCGAGGCAGTAGTCGACCGCGAGTCTCGTGTTCTGTGCCCGCCGCGGGCCGTCCATCGGCTGCAAGGAGAAGTGCCTGAAGTCCAGGTCGGCAAAGTCCTCCGGCTGCGCATCGGCCTGCGGATAGACAAGCTTCAACTCGTGCCCCGCCCGAATCTCAAGCGGTGCGCCGGCTTTCGGACTCACGCAGATCCAGTCGAGACTGGCGGGAGCCTCGAGGGTGCCGTTCGTCTCTACGGCGACTTCGAACCCCGCCTCGTGCAACGCGTCTACGGCCGCCCCGTCCAATTGGAGAAGAGGCTCCCCGCCCGTGCAGACGACCAGCGGTCTCTCTGAAGCCTTCGAGGCGCCAGGATCGCCGGGCCAGGCAGAAGCAACGGCCTTGGCCAAATCCCCTTCCGTCTCGAACTTGCCGCCACCCGGACCGTTGGTTCCCACGAAGTCCGTGTCGCAGAACGGACAGACGGCTGACTCACGGTCTCTTTCGTGGCCGGACCACAGGTTGCACCCGGCGAAGCGAAGGAAGACTGCCGGCCGGCCCGTCTGGGCACCCTCTCCCTGGAGTGTGAAGTAGATTTCCTTGACAGAATAGGACATGCCAGGAAGTTAGACGCCCTGAAGGCGCCTCACCACTCCGGTGGGTGCCACCCTCGTTTGACGTGCCGGCGAAGCCGCCGGTAGTGTGCCATTCCATGTGCGGAATAGCCGGAATCATCGGTAGCACGCCGTCTCGGGTGACCGTAGAGGCCATGACCCGGACGCTCAGGCACCGGGGGCCAGACGACTCCGGGGTGTGGGAGAGCGACGGAGCGTGTCTTGGACACACGCGGTTGTCGATCCTCGACCTGTCGTCGGCCGGCCACCAGCCGATGATCAAGGGTCACCTGGCGATCGTCTATAACGGTGAGATCTACAACTTTCGCGAGCTTCGACGCGACCTGCCTGGCCCCTTCGCCTCCGAAACCGACACCGAAGTCCTGCTGCACCTGTACGAGCGCGACGGAGCGGACATGGTGCAGGGACTCCGTGGAATGTTCGCCTTCGCGATCTGGGACGCCCACGAGCGTCGCCTGTTCGCGGCGCGCGACCGGCTGGGAATCAAGCCGTTCTTCTACCGGGAGACGAGGGGCGACCTGGCGTTTGGGTCCGAGATCAAGGCCCTGCTCGAGCTGGGTCGCCCCGACATGGACCGGACGGCCCTGCGCGACTTCTTCTCCTACAAGTACGTCCCCCACCCGAAGACGATCTACGCAGGTATCCATAGGCTACCCCCGGCGCACACCCTCTCATGGACGGGAGGGAAGCTGGAGATCCAGCGCTACTGGGAGCCGAGTGCGGAGACCCGAATCACCGAGATGAGCCGGGCGACCGAGTGCCTGGGCGAGCTGCTGACGGAAATCGTGCCCGAACACACGCTGGCCGACGTTCCGGTGGGCCTGTTTCTCAGTGGGGGGATCGACTCGACGACACTCGCGGCGCACCTGGAGCGGCCCCGCACGTTCACGCTCGCGGTCGATTCGGCGCGGTTCAACGAGGCGGAGTCGGCGCGGCGGGTGGCGGAGCACTACGAAACTGAGCACGTGGAAGAACCCGCGGCCGCCATCGACCTTTCCGAAGCGATCCGGACGATTCCCGGCCTCTACGACGAACCGTTCGGCGACAGCGCCGCCTGGTCCGCGTGGCTCGTGTCGCGCATGGCGGCGCGGCACGTGAAGGTGGCCCTGACCGGAGAGGGCGGGGACGAGCTGTTCCTCGGGTACCGGTACTACGACAAGTTCCCGACGTACCGGTCCACGGCCTTGCGCCGGGTTCTATCCGGGCTGGTTCCCCCGTTCTCGAAGGTCGGCCGTTCGCTCGGCCGCCGCGCCAAGAAGGGCCTCGAGCGCTACGCGACCTTCCTGCCGGCGTTCACGGTCCGCCAGAAGCACGCCCTGCTCTCGCCCGATCTGTTGGAGCCGGGCTACGACGACCTGTGGCACGTGCGGAGATTCTGGCGCGAGGAGCTGGATCCGTTGAAGAGGCTCCAGTGGGCGGATCTCCATGCGCATTTGCCGGGCGGTTTGTTGACGAAGGTGGACCGGGCGAGCATGGCGCACTCCCTGGAGGCGCGGCCCCCGCTGCTGGACCATCGCCTGGTGGAGTTCGCGCTCTCGCTGGACACGAGGCTTCTACGTGACCCCGCGGCGGGGCAGGGAAAGCTGGTGGTGCGAGCATTGATGGAACCGCGTGTGCCCGCCGGTCTGTTCGATCAGCCGAAAAAGGGATTCGGTCTGCCGATTCGCGAGTGGGTAGGTCGAGAACCTGACTTGCTACCGCGAGCGTTCGACCGGCTCACGAAGGCCGGCATCCTGCGCGGCGGCTCGATACCGCGGCTCGACAACGACCAGACCTGGTCGCTTCTCGTCCTCAATCAGTGGATGGAGGACGCCGGCTTCGCCTGAGCTACCTCGGCAGCTCCCCCCGCACCAGTCTCCGGAAGCCGTCGATGAGCCTGGCATTCGCTCCGAGGAAGGCTCCCGGCCCGAGCCCCGGGGGCATGTC
>JABDQB010000066.1 GCA_013042495.1 Gemmatimonadota bacterium | reverse complement strand
TCTGATGGTGCCGGGACCGATCCAGCGTCGGCGCCGCGGGCAACCGGGCGAAACACGGTCCGTACCCTGGTCTCCGTCGGGGTTGTCGTCGGCCTGGTGGTCGCAATCGGTTGGACGGTCAGCCGCTCACTCGATCGACGATGGGCGCGAGGCGAGGCCGTGTTGGAGATCTCTCAGCTGGCGGATGCCGGAGAGTTCGCGATGGCCATCGAGGTGAGTGAGCGTGCCCTCGACATCGTGCCCGACCTACCGGTGGTCGACAGCCTGATCAACGTTGTGTCGCAGACGCCATCCATCGAGAGCGAACCTGCTGGGGCCAACGTCTTCTTCAAGGAGTATTCGGATCCAGAAGGGCCGTGGATCGAATTGGGGCTCACACCCATCTCGGACCAGCGCGTCCCACGGGGTCCAAAGCGGTTTCGGTTGGTGATGGAGGGTTACGAGTCGCTGGAGGTGACGGCCGGCGCGGGCGCCACAATTAGCCTGCCGCTCCCGCGGGAAGGCTCGATTCCGGAGGGCATGGTTCGAGTCTCAGGAGGTACGGCCGGAGGCTTCATCACATCGATCGGTCCACTCGTGCCCCTGCCGTACGGCGACTATTTCATAGACCGCTACGAGGTGTCGAACGAGCAGTTCCACGAATTCGTCGAAGCCGGAGGCTACGAACGTGAGGACTTCTGGACCCACGAGTTCGTGGACAGCGATCGCAGGCTGAGCTGGTCCGAGGCGATGGAGCGGTTCGAGGACGCCACAGGACGTTCCGGGCCCGCCACGTGGGAGCTCGGGCGCCCGAAGCGGGGGGAGGAGGCTCTTCCGGTCACAGGGGTGAGCTGGTATGAAGCCGCTGCCTATGCCGAGTTCCGGGGAAAGAGCCTGCCAACGCTGCGGCACTGGGTGCGGGCCGCGGGAACCGGGCAGGGTGGGTCGATCATCCCTCTCAGCAACTTCGACGGCAACGAGCCAGCACCTTCAGGGACTTTCCAGGGGATGAGTCCGTCCGGCGCATTCGATATGGCGGGGAACGTACGTGAGTGGCTTCTGAACAGCGCTGGAGGTGAGAGGCATGCCGTTGGCGGCGCGTGGAGTGATCCCGCCTACTTCTTCAGTGGGCCCAATGTGCAGTCGCCGTTCGATCGGCTGCCGGTTAATGGCTTCCGACTGGCTCAGTACACCCAGGAGGACGACTTCGGCGGCGAGGCAGAAGCGGACATGCCGCTGCTCGTGCGGAACTACAATGAGGAACGACCGGTCTCTGACGAAGTCTTCCGCGCGTACGCCAATCAGTTCGACTACGATCCGGCGCCGCTGAACGCAGTCATCGAAGAGCGGCTCGAGTACGATTTCGGCAGCGTCGAGATCGTCTCTTTCGATGGCGTGGGCTGGGGTCGAATCCACGCCTTCCTCTATCTGCCGGCTGCATCCAGCGCCCCATACCAGACCGTCGTCTGGTTTCCGGGGTCGAATGCCGCCATTGCCCAAGCAGATCCGGATCCGCGCGATGTTGCAGGGGGAATCGAGCACTTCGTTGCGAGTGGTCGTGCGGTGCTTCGGCCGATCACCAGGGGCACCTATTCCCGAGCCGACCCGGATCAGCCACCGGGTATGAACACGACCTGGCCCAAGCCGACGCGGGAGTACGTCGACCTGGCGCGCAGTTGGGTTTCGGAGACGCGGCGGTCCGTCGACTACCTCGAGAGTCGCCCTGAGATCGATGTCGACAGAATCGCGTATTACGGGACGAGTTGGGGCGGCCGCCTCGCGGCGATCATCCCAGCCGTCGAGCCTCGTTTCAGATTGAACCTGGTCATCATCGGGGGCTTGGCATCGGGCTTGGCACTGGCAGAGGTGGACCAGATCAACTTCGTGTCGCGAATCACCGTGCCGACGCTGATGCTCAACGGGCGCCACGATCCGCTCGAACCGGTCGAGGATTCACAGCTCCCGATGTTCCGTCTCCTCGGAACGCCAGAAGCCGACAAGCGCCACGTCATCTACGAAGGGTTCGGACATGGCGTACCGCGGAACGAGCGGATAGCCGAAACCCTCGACTGGCTCGACAAGTACTTCGGGCCGCCACGGTAGCTCCCAACAGAGGGACTCCTCCGAACCCCGGGGCGAAGCGTCGAGCTAGGTTCGCACTCCCGAGAGCACATTTGGACTACACGCGCCGACCAGGCAGGTGGGCGCACCTCAGATAACAAGAGGCTTCCGGCTCCGCGCC
>JABDQB010000061.1 GCA_013042495.1 Gemmatimonadota bacterium | reverse complement strand
TCTGATTCTGGTGGTGTCCGTACTGCTGTTTGTCCTCGGCGTGCGCAACGCCTCGTTCGTCGGTGTGGCCATTCCCCTGTCGATGTTCCTGTCGTTCAGCGTGATGCAGATTCTCGGATTCACGATGAACATGGTCGTGCTGTTCTCGCTCATCCTCGCGCTGGGCATGCTGGTGGACAACGCGGTCGTCGTGGTCGAGAACATCTACCGGTTCCGCGAGGAAGGATTCGACCGCAAGGCGGCCTCCAAGCTGGCGACCGCGGAAGTGGCGATGCCGGTAATCGCGGCGACCGCCACGACACTCGCGGCCTTCGCCCCGATGGCATTCTGGCCCGGGATCACGGGCGAGTTCATGAGCTACCTGCCGAAGACGCTGATGATCACTCTGACGGCGTCGCTCCTCGTTGGCCTCGTGATCAACCCGACGCTCTGCTCTCTTTTCATGCGAATGGAGGGCGAGCCCAGACCCCACCTGACGCGCGAATTCAAGATCGGCGCCTGGGTAGCGGCGGGTCTCGTGGCCCTCTTCCTTTCCGGGGGACGGCCCCTGACCGCGTTCCTCCTCGCCGCGACGGTCGTCGGGCTCATTCTGCTCAACCGGTTCGTACTGGACCCGGCCGGACACTGGGTGCGCGAGCGGGCCCTGCCGGCGACCCTCCATTTCTACGAAGGGCGCCTGCGCTGGGCACTCCGTCACCGGGTCCTCGTGATGGGGCAGACGACCGTGCTCTTCGTCGGAGTTCTAGGCCTGTTCGCCGTGTTCAATCCGGGGATCGAGTTCTTCCCTGAGGACATCGCTCCCGATGACATCTGGGTTCAGGTCGAGACCCCGGTGGGCACGCGAGCCGAGGTCACGGATGCGATCGTCAAACGGCTCGAAGGAGAGCTGGGTGGGGTCGACGGCAGCGTGGACTATGAATCAGTGGTCGCGACGACAGGGTCGAAGATCGCGGACTTCGGCAGCCAGACCGGATCACAGTATGCGACGGTGGCGCTCAGCTTCGTCGACTTCGAACTCCGCGAGCACGACACGAACGAGACCCTCGAGGTGATGCGATCGGCGATCGGCGGAGACATCGCCGGCGCGACGATCACGGTGGACAAGCCGAACATGGGACCGCCCACGGGGCGGCCGGTCAACATCGAGATCATCGGCGAGGACTTCGAGACCCTCAAGGAACTCGGCGACCGCATGGTGGCGCTCCTCTCGAACTCCGACGTAGCTCCGAAGCTGGAGGGGCTGGAGAGCGATCTGGACGACGCCCGGCCTGAACTCAGGGTAGAGGTGGACCGCGAGAAGGCAGCCCTGTTCGGCGTCACGACGCTGGACATCGGAAGCACGGTTCGAAGTGCGATCAACGGGACCGAAGCCTCCGAGTTTAGGGATGGCGAGGAGGAGTACGACATCGTCGTGCGGCTGGCTGAGCGGTACCGGTCCGACCTTTCCTCGCTCGCCGATCTGACGATCGAGAGCGACATGGGCGATCCGGTGCCTCTGACCGCCATCGCCACGTGGCGGGTGGAGGAGGGATTCAGCGGGATCAACCGTAAGGACATGGATCGCGTGGTGACCGTGTCCTCGGATGTGCGCGCTGGCTACAACGCGAACGCCGTTCTGGGCGAGGTGCAGTCTGCGCTCGAGGGTTTTCGCACCGATCTTCCGACCGGCTACCGCCTGAGCTACACGGGCCAGCAGCAGGAACAGGAGGAATCGCAGGAGTTCCTGTTCAACGCTTTTCTGTGGGCCCTCTTCCTCATCGCGTTCATCCTGATATCGCAGTTCGACTCGATCCTCAAGCCGGGACTCATCCTGAGCACGGTGATGCTCTCGACGATCGGCGTGCTGATCGGACTGCTCATCTTCCGGATGCCGTTTGGCGTGATCATGAGCGGGGTTGGCGTGATCAGCCTGGCCGGGATCGTGGTCAACAACGCGATCGTCCTGATCGACTACATTCACGTGCTTCGAGAGCGCGACGGTCTGAGCGAGCATGAGTCGCTGGTGATGGGCGGCGTCACCCGGTTCCGTCCCGTGACTCTGACGGCCGTTACCACGGTGATGGGACTCATCCCCCTGGCAATCGGCCTCAATATCGATTTCAACCGGTTCTACCGGACTTTGAACCCGAACATATTCTGGGGAGGCGCCCAGGCCGCCTGGTGGGGTCCGATGGCGATCGCCGTGATCGCCGGCCTGTCGTTCGCCACCTTCCTGACGCTGATCCTTCTGCCGGTGATGCACTCGTTGCTGGACGACATGGTGAACTTCCTTCGCCGGCACTTCCGGGCGAACGGACAGTCAGCCCTTCGATCGGATGAAGTGGTGGGGTCGGGTACCGTCACCGGAGACGATCGGGAAGTGGCGACCGCCTGACCTAGCCGGCCAGCGCTCCCAGCATCCACGCGGCGCCGAGGGCTCCGTAAATTCCCAAGATGTATCCCGCTACGGCCATCAGCAGACCGACGGGAGCCATCGCCGGGTGATACACGCTGGCCACGATCGGTGCGGTACCCGCACCTCCGATGTTAGCCACGCTGCCCGTGGCCACGAAGAAGAACGGCGCCTTGATGATTTTCGCCACCGCCAGCATGACCGCCACGTGGATCGTGATGACGAGCACACCGGCGAAGAAGAAGGCCGGGGCCGAGAGCACCTCGAGGAGATTGCCCTGGGCGCCGATGGCGGTGAGCAACAGGTAGAGCGCCGCGTAGCCTAGCTTGGATGCGCCGGCCTCTTCGAGATTCCTGACCGGCGTAAAGCTCAGGGCCAGTCCTCCGGTAACGACGAGCAGGACGGCCCACGTCGTGTGACTGATGATCGTCGGATTTCCGAGCGCCGGGAGAGCCTCTCCCAGCTGGACCGCGAGGATAGCGCCGGCAAACCCCAGCCCGAGGATGATCGCAATATCCCGAAGCCCGGCAGGCCGGCGGTGCGTATCGAGATCGGCCAACAGCTTGTTCGTCTCCGCCAGCGCCGACGTGTCGGCGCGGAGACGCTTGTCGAACACAACCTGCCAGGCGCTGAGGAACAGCAGCACGCCCATCCAGCCATACCCGACGACCGTGTCCACGACGATAATCGGGCCCATGATCGCGTCCGGCGTGCCTACGCTCTCCGCGATCGCCACCATGTTGGCCGTGCCTCCGATCCAGCTTCCGGTCAGCGCGGCGAGGCCCTTCCAGCCCTCCGGGGGGAGCCAGCGCGAAAACACCAGGAAGGCGATCTGGGCCCCAATCATGATGCCGATGGAGCCAGCGGTAACCATGATCAGCGCGGTTCGGCCCAGCTTCAGGATGCTCTTCAGGTCCACGGTGATCATCAGGAGCAGGAGTGCCACCGGAAGGAGATAGCGGGTCATCCATTCGTAGACCGGGGACGCCATCGGGATGATGCCGACCGTGGTCGAGAGGGTGGGCACGAAGTAGCAGTAGATGACCGCGGGCGTGATGCGAAACACCTTCTGGAGCGCCGGCATTTCGCTGACCCAGAAGATCGCCGCAAACACAGCGGCCAGATAGCCGAAGACGGCCATCGGCTCCTGAATGAGGGGAGTCATGAAGGGCTGACTATCCGGCGTCCGTGATGGCACCGGTCTCGGAGTGGCCGGGTCCCGGCTCCACCCGATTGCCTCCGGCGGCCTTTGCCTGGTACAGGGCGGCGTCGGCGGCCCGAACCAGCTCGGACGGGTTGTTCATCGTCGGGCCGCACACGGCGATCCCGCCGCTCACGGTGACCCGAGCCCCGGCCGCGAGGTCCAGTCGGGCAAGAGATTCGCGAACCCGATCCGCGTAGAGGCCGGCGCCCGCCATGTCCGTACCCGGCAGGATGGCGAGGAACTCCTCGCCGCCGTATCTACCGGCAACGTCCGAGTCGCGGGTCTGACGTTCGAGAATGGCCCCGAATGCCGTCAGAGCCTCGTCGCCTGCCGCGTGCCCGTACGTGTCGTTGTAGTGCTTGAAACGATCCAGGTCGAACATCGCGACGGTCAGCGCCTGTCCGCGCTGAGATGCCGCGAAGTGGTGCGCGAGGAAGATGTCCAGCATCCGCCGGTTGGGGAGGCCCGTGAGCGAGTCGCGAAACGCGAGCTGCAGCGCCGAAGTCTTCTGCCGGCGGAGCTTCTCCGCGAGCGCACCGAGACCCAGGGTGGCCGCAATGAACGTCACCGCCACGCCGCCCGCGATTCGCCAGTCCACCTCGGTCCCGACGATGAGCGCCGGGACGATCTCGATCGCGATCATGAGAATCATCGCGATCAGAAGACCGGTCGCCGCGCCTTCCCAGCCCCGGTGGTAGGCGAACAGAAAAGCGGGTACCAGCGCCAGGAGCCACACCAGCGCGGCGAGCTCGTCGAGGGACTCCGGCCACACGATGGCGGCCAGTCCGGCGACGACGAGGGACACCAGGCTGAGTACCAGGGCCCTCAGCGGAACGATGTTCTCCGTCTCCGTCCCGTCAGGTCTCCGATCGATCATCGAATTGCCGATCTCTGATTGCGAGGGGACCTTCCCGCCGTGCAGGCACGTTCACCGCTCCGGTCCAAGTATGGCGCGTGCGCCTGCGGCGGCACAAGAAGACGGTGCCGTTGCCGGTCGCGCGGAGCCGCGCGATACTGCCAGCGCCGTCTGGATGATTCCGGTCGGTACGAGTGAATCACTTCAGCGGCTCCGGGGGATGATGTCAGGTGAGTGGACGGGTGCAAGGGTATGCAGCGACACGGCTATGGGCGACACGGCCGTCACCGCCATTCCCTCGGTCGCGTTCGGCCGGGCGATCGGCCTGATTCGGCGTGCGGGGTGAGCGGGCGCCTGGCTCGTCTCGCAGCCGCCTCGGCCGTCATCCTGATCGCCGTCGGCTTGGGCTTTCGGTTCGGCTCGTTCCTGCGCGACGACGAGGTCGATGCCTCGTCGGCCTGGACCCGTAGCCTGGACCCGGACCCGGTCTGGCTTGAGATTCCCGCCCCCGACGTGGAATTCCAGACGGCCGGCGGCGACGTCGTGCGTCTCGGCGACTACGAGGGACAGGTCGTACTTCTGAACTTCTGGGGCACCTGGTGCCCGCCGTGCCTCGTCGAGATCCCGCACCTGATCGAAGTCCAGAAAGCGCTGGCGGAACTCGGCGGCACGGTCGCCGGCCCTGCAGTCGGCTCCGGCAGCGGGGAAGCGGTCCTTCGTTTCGGCCGCGAGCGAGGCATCAACTACCCCCTGTGGTTGTCCGACTACGACACGGCGGTGGGGCAGTTCGGCGCCGCAGGCTATCCCTTCACGCTGCTCATCGATCGAGAGGGCATCATCAGGAGGAAGTACCTGGGGCCTCAGACAGCGCGCACCCTGCTGAGGGATATCGGAGCGCTGATCGTGCTCGAACCGGAGCCTGTCCCAGGGGCCTAGGATGGCATGGCGACGCTCACGGAGCCGTCAGTCCGCCGAATCAGAATCCGTTTGCGGCTCCAGGAGCTGACCTCGATACAGGCGAGCGTACATTCCGCCCTCCGCCACGAGTTCCGCGTGGGTACCCTGTTCGAGGATCCGGCCATCGTCGATCACGAGAACGCGGTCCGCACGCTGGACCGTCTTGAGTCTGTGCGCGATGATCAGGGTCGTACGGCCCTCCATTGCCGTCTCCAGGGCTGCCTCGACGAGGGCCTCGCTCTCCGTGTCGAGGCTGCTGGTTGCCTCGTCCAGGATCAGGATCTCCGGTTCCTTGAGGAAGATCCGTGCAATCGCGATGCGCTGCCGTTGTCCGCCGGACAATCGGATGCCCCGTTCGCCGACCATGGTTTCGTATCCTGAGGCGAGCCCCCGGATGAACTCATGGGCGTGCGCGAAACGGGCCGCCTGTATGACCTCCTCTGACGACGCCTCGGGCCTCCCGTAAGCGATGTTCTCATAGATCGTGTCGGCGAACAGCAGAGGTTCCTGCGGCACGATACCCACGGCCGTCCGCAACTCGATGAGGGGAAGCCGTCGCAGATCCGCGCCCCGAAGCGTGATCACCCCTTGGGTCGGGTCCCAGAACCGCGGAACCAGTGCAGCCAGCGTGGACTTGCCAGCACCGCTCGGCCCCACCAGCGCGACGATCTCACCGGGACGGATATCGAGGTCCAGCCTTCGCAGCACCCACGGTTCGTCCAGTCCATACCGGAACCACACGTCGCGGAACACCAGGCCGCCCGGGTCGCTGGACGGGGGAAGGGCCTCCGAATGACGCGGTTCCTTGATGGCTGGTTCCAGGTGCAGGAGGTCGAAGACGCGCTTCGCGGCGCCCATGGCCTCCTGGTAGCCGCTGTACAAGGAGGCGAGGGCCGTGATGGCCGCCGCGGCCGAGACCGCATACAAGAGGAACGACACGAGTTCGCCCGCCGTGATCTGCCCCTCGAGGACCAGCAATCCGCCTTTCCATAGCACCACGACGATGCCGCCAAAGGCGATGAACGTGATCAAGCCGAAGAAAATCCCGCGAACCAGGGCGCGCTGTATGGCTGTCTTCAGCGCGCGTGCGATCCGACCTCCGTATCGTTTCTCTTCCCAGCCTTCGCGGGTAAAACTCTGGACGATCGGTATCTGGGTGAAGGCTTCCTCGGCCGCGGCATTCGACTCGGCGAGCTCGTCCTGCACGCGGGTGCTCTTGGCACGCAGGATGCTCCCGAACGCGTAAGCGCTGAGCACGACGATCGGCGCGACGGTGATCGTGGTGATCATGAGGGCGGTGTGCAGGATCGCGAGGAGGGCCAGGGCTCCGACGAGGTACAGGATCTGCCTCAGAAACTCGGCCAACTGGTGGCTGAGAACCGTCTGCAAGGTGGAGCAGTCGGAGGCCAGCCGGCTCGTGAGTTCGCCCGAGCTGCGCTCCGCGTAGAAGCCGGGAGACAACGTGAGAAGGTGAGCGAAGAGCTCGGTCCGAAGACCGGCGATCACCCGCTCTGATGTGGCGCTCAGCAAGAACACCTGTATGAAGTTGAACAGAGCCTGGACCGCAAATATGACGAGCAGGAGAACGGCGATCGAGTTGAGGGCCGATGGATCGCGGTTCTCGAACGCCGCATCCATCAGATGCCGGACGATCAGCGGAAACGCGAGTCCGATCGCTGCGCTGATCACCAGGGCCACGCCCGCCACCGACAGTGCCGTCCGATGCGGCCTGAGGCGAGGCAGCAACTGCCGGACCGCAAACAGGGAGAAGCTGGACTTACCCTCTCGGGGCGTGATCATCGAATGACTGGATTCCCGGTTTCGTCGTTGGCCCCCGGCGTCTATCTTCCCGTCCATCGACGAGCGGAACCTACCGCTCGCCGGTCGCGCGCACCATACGGGCGAGCGGTCTTTCCCGCCGATCTCGGCCTTCGATCGCTCTCGATCGCATTTCTTCCGAAGAGGGGCGTATCGTGTCTGATTCTAATCGCTTGCGGGCATGGAGTCGTCTCACGTGGCTCACGGCGGCAGCCACATTCTTCCTGATCGCGTTCGGCGGATTCGTCCGAATCAGCGAAAGTGGACTCGGGTGCGGGGACGATTGGCCGCTGTGCAACGGGCAGCTGATCCCCGACATGTCGTTCGCCACGTTCATAGAATTCGGGCATCGCATCGTCGCGGCGATCGTGGCGGCCCTGGTGGTCACGGTGGCGGTCACGGCGTGGAAGTGGGGCGCGGGGGGAGACATGGTATGGACGCGGCTCAAGCGGGCGGCCCTTCTAGCCGTCCTGCTCGTGTTCATCCAGATCATGCTGGGTGCCGTGACGGTGTGGCTGGAACTTCCGCCGGCCTCGGTGATCCTCCACCTGGGCACGGCCATGCTTCTCATGGGCCTCCTGATCGCGGCGGCCCTCACGGCCGGGTCGGGCCCCGCCGGCCGGGCGGTGAAGATGTCGGACGCCGCTTCGGGAGTGGCGCTGTGGACGGCTGTATACGGCTTCGTCGTCGTGCTGGCCGGTGGGCTGGTAGCCAATCTCGACGCGAGCTACGCCTGCCAGGGATTTCCCGCATGCAACGGAAGCTGGATGCCCTCGGACAATCCCCTGA
>JABDQB010000054.1 GCA_013042495.1 Gemmatimonadota bacterium | reverse complement strand
GAAAGCTGCACGGGATCCGCAGCGGTCTCGGCTACCGTTCACCGCAAACTACACCGGCCCGAGGACCGCTGGCAACGGTGCTTCCACATTCGGGCAACGGCCGCTACAATTTCACGGAACACGATATTATTGAATGAGTTACAGCAATATGGCGGCGGCTTTGAGTGGCAAGCCGCCCGCCTTGCGCCTCAGTGTCTTCTAGCGCGCATCGCACGGGCCTCATCGGGCTTCCCGCGGGCCTCGTAGAACTCCGCCGCAGTCTCGATGGCGAGGTTTCGCTCCCTCAGTTCGTAGCGGCTCCTGGCGAGCCCCGTGGGTTCATCTTCGGCGATCGCCTCGAGGAGGACCCGCTCGGCTTCGTCAAACCGATGAATGGCGATGAGTGCTCGCGCCAACCAGGTCTTCGTTTCCACGACGCCCCAATGGTCCTGAGGAAGAGCAGCCCGCTGCTCCAGCGCCTGCTGCAACAGCGACTCGGCTTCGGCCGGGCTCTCCCGAGCGAGACGAATGCGGGCCAGGCCGACGAGAGGCAATGCCATCTCATAGTGCCCTTCAGGCCAGGCCAACCGCTCGATCCGCAGCGCCTCCGTGAACAACGAATCGGCCGCCTGGAGCTCTCCCCCGGCCAGGTAGGTCCGAGCCAGTTGTTCCATGATGATCGCCGAGCCAGGATGTCCGGAACCGGCACCCTCCTGGTAGATCCCCAACGCCCGCGTGAAGGTGGCTTTTGCCTCGTCGAGTCGTCCGAGTTCGAGTAGCAGCTTGCCCAGGTCACTCAAACTCGTTGCGACCGCCGGATGGTTCGGACCGAGCAGTTCCTCGCGGATTCGAAGAGCCTCCTCGACCATACCGATCGCTTCTTCCGGACTCCTTCGGGCGGCGACCACGCGCGCCAGGTTGTTCAGCGTGGAAGCCGTGCTGCGGTGCTCGTTGCCCAGGACCTGCCGTTGGACGCCCAATGCCCGTCGGTAGGTCTCCTCAGATTCTCGGTAGGCGCCGATCGCGAGAAGTGCCGATGCCAGGCTGTTCAACGTGGTCCCCACCTCCGGATGCATTTCACCCGTGATCTGGACCTGCAGATCGAGAGACCGGCGGTACAGCGGAACCGCCTCCGGGATACGGCCCATGCTGTGCAGCACCAGCGCCCGGTTCTTGAGGCTCACGGCTACGTCCAGGTGGTTGGGGCCGAGGGCGGCCTCCCGGATCGCCAAGGCCTGCCGGTGTAGTGAGTCGGCACGTGAAAACTCACCGGCGGATCTCGCCATGATCCCGAGGTTGTTGAGCACGTCTGCCACCAACGGGTCGGAGAAGCCCAGGTCGTTCACCCGGACGCGCAGCGCCTCCAGGTAGGCTTCCTCGGCGGCCTCGAGTTCTCCGCGAGCCTGGTGGACGCTGCCCAGCGCGTTGAGGCTCTCCGCGACCCGGAGGTCATCTGCGCCGTAGAGTTCCCGCCGGATCGCGAGTCCTTCTTCCACCAGATCGCCCGCTTCCTCGTACAGACTCAGCTTCCGGTAGATGTCTCCCAGAACGCCCAGCATCTCGGCCTGCACGGCCGGCTGGTCCTCCAGCTCCGTACGGGCCCGCTCGGCGCCACGATCGAGCAGCGCGCGGATCGTCACGTCCTCTCCGCGGCTCGAACCGGGGTCCGAAGCTTCGAACAGTCCGAGCACGAACTGGCTGACCTCGTTCGCCTTGGCTGCCTCCACCGATGCTCGCCGGGCCTGCCACGCCGTGCCCGCGAGCCCCGCAACGAGGCCAGCGAGCGCCACCGCGCCGGCCGCGAGCACGACCCTGTGTCGTCGGACGAACTTCCGGCCCCGGTATCGAATTGTGTCGGGCCTGGCCCGCACCGGGAAGCCGGTGAGGTGACGCTCGATATCGTCCACCAGGGAGCGGGCCGACGAGTAGCGGCGCTCAGGCTCTTTTCGAATCGCCGAGAGGACGATGTTGTCCAGGTCTCCCGTGAGGCTGCGCACGAGTCGGGCAGGGGTCGTGGAGCGATTTCCGGCCACGACATCGGATTCGGGGTCCTCTTCCAGGGCCCTGCTCGGCCGCTGCGGGGCCTCCGAGCACACGGCCCGTTCGAGATCACGCAGAGAATCGAAATCGGGGAAGGGGCGCCGGCCGGCCAGCAACTCGTACAGCAGGACACCCAGCGAGTAGACATCGCTTGCCGTCCCCATGGGCTCGCCCTGCAGATGTTCGGGGCTCGCGTACTCGGGGGTGAGCACGCGCCCGCCGGCCCGGGTCATGGTGTCACCGCTCGAATCGGGTTCGGGATCGAGAAGCTTCGCGATACCGAAATCGAGGAGCTTCACGGAACCATCGTCCGTGACCATGACGTTGCCCGGCTTCAGATCGCGATGGACGACGAGTTTCGTGTGCGCGTAGTGCACGGCACGGCACACGTCCTCGAACACCCGAAGCCGCTCCGGAACGGTGAGCTGTCCATCGTCGCAGTATCGGTCCAGGCGCCTTCCGGTCACGTATTCCATGACCAGGTAGGGCACGCCGCGCTCCGTGACCCCGCCGTCCAGGAGGCGAGCGATATGGGGGTGCTCGAGCGTGGCCAGGATCTGCCGCTCGCGCAGAAAGCGGCGTATGAGGCGCTGATTGTCCCGGTCCGCGGACACCAGCTTGATGGCCACTTCCTTGCGGTACTGGTCGTCCGCCCGCACGGCCAGGTAGACCGACCCCATGCCTCCCCGGCCGATCTCACGGACGATGCGGTAGGGTCCGACGTGCGCTTCCGGTTCCAGCGCGGACTGGACCGATTCCGCCCGATCGGCGGCTGTCGGCTCCGAGAGAAGATCGGGCGCTACTTCCCAGACGGGTTGGTCCAGCGGCCCGTCAGCCTCCAGGCTGGCCCTGAGCATCCGGTCCAGCTTATCGGCGAGATCCGGGTCCTCGGCCGCCAGCTCCCCG
>JABDQB010000047.1 GCA_013042495.1 Gemmatimonadota bacterium | reverse complement strand
GGCGCGGGCGGGGGAGATACTCGGCGTGCACGTACGTCTGAACGCCGGACTCCCGGACGCCGGCATCACGAACGACCAGGATTCTCGCGAGCATATCGTGGGGATGCTGCGCGCCTTCAAGCCCCGCGTCGTGATTCTGCCGTTCGTGAGTGGCAGACACCCGGACCACCGCCTCGCCGCGGAGCTGTGCCGAGACGCCTGCTTCCTGTCCGGACTCGCGAAGTTCGGATCGGGGGAAGCTCACAGGCCTCACAAGGTCCTCTACGCCCTGGCCTTCAGAGAAGACCCGGTGAAACCGACTTTCGTGGTCGACATTACGGACCAGTTCGATCGGAAGCTGCAAGCCATACAGTGCTACTCTTCGCAGTTCGAAGGTGTGAGCCAGGCAGGTGAGGCGTTCCCCACGGGGCAGCCGCTGTACGATCTCGTGGACGTCCAGAGCCGACACTATGGAAGCCTGATACGTCGCGGGTACGGTGAGCCCTTCTTCACGGAGGAGACCGTAGAGATCGAGGACGTGGCCGGAATGCGAGTACGATCCCTGTGACGCGAATCGACCGATGATCTATCTCGATCACGCAGCGACCTGTCCACTGAGAAAGCCCGTGTGGGATGTGATGGGTCGGCTGGTGGGCGACGCGGACTTCAACCCGGCGTCCGTGCATTCTCCCGGAGGGCGAGCCGCCTCGGTGCTCGAGGAGGCCCGGCAGGTGATCGCGACCGCCCTCTCGACGAAGAGATCCGACGTCCTGTTCACGGGTGGCGGCACGCAGTCGGACAATCTCGCGGTCCTGGGTTTCTCGAGAGCCGCGGGCCCCGGCCCCCGGATCCTGGTGTCCGCGGTGGAGCACAAGGCGGTTCTCGAAGCGGCGCGCCGTGCCGCAGCCGAGGGCGCCGTAGTGGAAATACTGCCGGTCGATGCAACCGGCTGGCTGGATCCGCGGACGCTGGAAGAGAGGCTTGGTGGAAAGGCGGAAGTCCCGACCCTCGTGTCCGTCATGTGGGCGAACAGTGAAGTCGGAACCGTGCAGTCGGTCCGAGATCTTTGCGAAATCGCCCACGGTCACGGAGCGACCTTCCACACCGACGCGGTGCAGGCCTGCGGCAAGGTGCCGGTCTCGCTGGCTGAGGTCCCGGCTGACCTTCTCACCGTAACCGCACACAAGCTGGGCGGCCCCGTCGGCATAGGAGCCCTCGTCCGACGCGGGGAAATTCCTCTCGAGCCACTCGCGTACGGGGGGTCGCAGGAGAAGTCGCTGTGGCCCGGCACGCAGAACCCGCTCGGCGCAGCGGGTTTCGCCGAGGCGATTCGATTGGCTCGCGATGAGATGCCGGAATCCGCCGACCGCTGGAGGGCGTTGAGAGTCGAACTGGAGGGTCAGCTGCGCGCGGCCATTCCCGATCTCCGGGTACACGGAGAAGAAGCCCCGGTGCGTCTCCCCCACCTCCTGAGCGTGGGCGTCGAGGGTTGTGACCAGGCGGCCCTGCTCACCGCGCTCGATCTGGCCGGGATTGCGGTGTCAGCCGGTTCCGCGTGCGCCAGCGGCGCAGCCACCGGCTCCCACGTCCTGGAGGCGATGGGCATCCGGCCCGACGGCCCCTACGCGGTGCTCCGGTTCAGTTTCGGACCTTCCACCACCGCGGCTGACGTCGAGACGGCCGCCATGCAGGTCGCCCGATCCGTCGAGCGACTCCGGGGATCCGACGCGTGAACCCGGAGTCGGTCCTCGTCGCCATGTCGGGGGGAGTGGACTCGAGCGTGACGGCCGCCATTCTCGTCCGCCAGGGGTACCGGGTAGTCGGCGCTACCATGAAGACCTTCTGCTACTCGGATGGAGCGGGGCCGGCCCAGAAATGTTGCGGCCTGGAGGGAATCTCCGACGCCCGTGCGGTGGCGGGGGCCCTGGGTATTCCGCACCGGGTGTTCGACCTGGAAAAGGAGTTCACCGATGATGTGATCCGGAACTTCGTCGAGGAATACGCGGCCGGAAGAACACCCATTCCCTGCGTCCGTTGCAACAGCTTCACCAAGTTCGGGGACCTTGTCCGCAGGGCCGACGAGCTCGGGTGCTCGAAGCTCGCCACCGGACATTATGCGCGGGTCGTGCGACGCGAGGGGGCTCCGCTCCTATGCCGGGCTGAGGACGACCGGAAGGACCAGACCTATTTTCTGTGGGGCATCCCGCGCGCGGTTCTCGATCGACTCCTTCTTCCCGTCGGAGATCTGGCCAAGCGCGACGTGCGCGAAGCGGCGCGATCGCTGGAGTTGCTGACGGCCGACAAGCCCGAGTCCTTCGAGATCTGCTTCGTCCCGGACGACGACTACATCGGCGTCTTGCGCGACCATCTCGGAGAGCTGCACCCGGCCCTGTCTCCGGGGCCCGTCGTCAGGGAAGACGGAACCCGGGTCGGAGAGCACCAGGGATACTCCCGCTTCACAGTGGGGCAGAGGAAGGGACTTCCCGGAGGCTTCACCGAGCCCATGTATGTGATCGAGATTCGGCCCGATTCGCGGGCCGTGGTCATCGGTCCACGCGGTGCCCTGGCATCGGTGGGACTCACCGCCGGAGGTGCCAACTGGCTGACCGATCCCCCGGAGTCCGGCGAGAGTGTCGCGGTCAGAATCCGGCACGGCGCCCCGATCGTCGAGGCCGTCGTCACGGAGGTCGGTCCAAACGGTTTCTCGCTAGACTTACAGGCTTCCCAGGACGCGGTGACCCCGGGACAGAGCGCCGTGCTGTACCGCGGACAGGTCGTCCTGGGTGGCGGTGTGATCACCCGGTCCGAGCGAACTTGAGGCGCCGTCCGCGCCCGGCGTGAATCAGTGGCGCAGGCCCTCCGCCTCCGCCAGCCGTTCCGCGGCCTGGCGCCCTTCTTCCGACAGGTCTTCGGGGACGCCGACCACGATCCGAACCAGCTGGTCGCCCGTGCGCTCGCCCTTCTCCACTCCCTGGCCCTTGATTCGGAACGTGGTACCGGACTGAGTCCCCGGCGGTATCTTGAGTACGATCTTCTTGCTGTCGACGGTGCGCACCCTGATGCGCGAACCCAGCAGCGCCTGGGCGACGTTGATCGGAACCTCACAGAGGAGATCCAGACCCTCTCGCGTGAAGAACCGGTCGCCCTGAACCTTGAAACGCACCATCAGGTCTCCAGGGCGACCGCCCCCGGGGCCACGCTCTCCCTGGCCGGGAATCCGCAGACGCGAGCCGTCATCTACGCCCGCCGGCACGCTCACCGCAATTCGTCGGCGCGAGGAGACATCGCCCCGGCCGCCACAGGCGTTGCAGACCTGGCGGGGCACCTGCCCCCTGCCGAGGCACGCGGGACAGGGACGAGGAACCGAGAACGTTCCCTGTCCGAAGGTGACGGTGCCCCTGCCATGGCACTCCGAGCACGTGTCCGAACCCGCCCCTGGCGCCGCCCCCGTGCCGTCGCACGTGGCACACTCCTCTGACAGCGGGACGTCGATCGTGACCTTCCCACCACGAACCGCTGTGCGGAAGGAAACCTCGATCAGGTATTCGACGTCGTGCCCGCGAACCGGACCCCGCTGCCTGTCGGCAGTCGTCCGTTTCCCCAGGTCGAATATCGAACTGAAGATGTCCCCGATTCCGCCGAGATCCTCGAACCGGAAGCTCCGCTCCGCCTCCGGGCCCGCTCCCGGGGCGGGTCCGGCGCCTGGCCGGAATCCCCCCAATCCGCCGTACCGTCTCAGCTGGTCATATTTCTTTCTGCTGTCCGGTTCCGACAGGACCGAGTAGGCCTCAGAGATCGTCTTGAACCGCTCGCCGGCCCCCGGTTTGTCCGGATTGGCATCCGGATGGTGTTTCTTCGCCAGGGCGCGGTAGGCCTTCTTGATCTCGTCGGCCGAGGCGTTCGGCGGAATGCCCAACTCCTGGTAGTAGTCCTTCTTCCGCGCTGACATCACGATTCCTCAGGGGCTTCCGGCGAGTACGTCAACACCTCCACCTGCGCGGGCCGCACGAGGCGGTCACGAAACAAGTAGCCATCCACGAAAACGCGAGAGATGATATCGTCGAGCTCCCGTTCGCTCGTCTCCGCGGTCATCAACCCCTGGTGCAGCTCGGGGTCAAACCTCTCGCCCAGAGCCTCGATCCGTATCAGTCCAGCGTCCTCGAGCTCCTTGCGCAGATTACGGAGAATGAGGTCGAGCCCGGCGTCGAGAGCCTCTACCGTCGTGGTCTCCGGTGGAATGGATGATACTCGCGCGAGATCGTCGATGGTCGGGAGGAGTCGGCGGGCCAATTCAGCCTGCGCGACGACGGACAACTCGGCCTGCTCGCGCCGCGTCCTCTTGCGAAAGTTCTCGAATTCAGCGGCCAGTCGCAGGTGCCTGTCATTCGCGGACTCCAGTTCCTCGACCAGGCGCTGCGCCGGATCGTCTGCCTCTTCCGTCTCGAGGTCCTGGGCGCTCTCCGGCTCCTCCCCGACGGCCATCCCGGCCTCCTCGGCCTCCGCCGTACCTGGACCAGCCGCCTCTCCTTCGCCCTCGGCCGGCACAGCGTCGTCAGCCGCGGTCTCGTCTATCCGTTCACCCTTACGTCCTAACAAGTCTGCCTCCCTGTCGTACTATGCAGTCCATCCCATTCCAGCCCGATATTATAAGGCCGTGCCGGCACCCGCGCCCCCTCGATCCTCCAGGATCCTGGCGATCCACCGCGCGAGGTCGGCGGCAGCTGCCGCAGCCGCCGGGTCGCGGTACAGGTCGTGGTAGGCGTCTTCGTATTCGATGACTTCCGTGTCCCCACCAAGACGCGTGGCCAGATCGCGGCTCGCCGAAGCGCTTACCACCCGGTCGTCCCCTGGCAATTGCAGGAGAACCGGCACGCGACTCTGACCGGCGCGCCGCACCAGGATCTCCGCCTGCCGCCTCATGTCGCCCCAGAGTCGAGCGCTGACCCTGCGATGCACGAGTGGATCCTGGTCGCGCGCCGCCTTCTCCTCGGCTGTACGAAACAGCAGGTCGGAGTGAATCCCGTTGTCCATCGTGAGCGCTGGGACCCACCGATCCGCCAGCGCACCGAGACGCAGCTTCCAGGCAGGAGGGCGCATCGCAAGATCGACAAAGGGTGCCACCAGGACGGCCCCGGCCAGGCTGGGAAAGCCGAATTCCTGCACATAGCGGCCGACGATCAGGCCGCCCAGCGAGTGTCCGAGGAGAACCGTCGGAAGCTTCGCCTCGCCATCTCCGGTACGCCGGCGGAACCGGTCGAGGTCCGTCAGAAGGCGGTCGAAGGAGCCGGCATGCCCGCGGCGTCCGTGCGACCGACCGTGCCCCCTGAGATCCAGCGCGAAGAATTGAAGGGATGCCCGGTTGGCACAGGCGGCGAGCGCCTCCAAACGACCTGAATGCTCGCCCAGGCCATGCACGGCGAGGAGCCGGCCCCGCGGGTTCTCGACTCCGCGGCTTCGGAAGAAGAGGCGGGCGCCCCCTGACACCTCGAGCGTTCCCGTCCTTCCGCCCGTCATCGGCTCTCGCACGCCTCCACCAGAAGGCCGAGCGCACGGGCCACCGCCTCCCTGCGGACCTCTTCCCGACCACCGGGAAGATGGTACGTGCGGCGCTTGCGTACCGGGCCGTCGACGGCCAGGCAGACGGTACCTACCGGCTTGTCAGGAACCCCTCCCGACGGCCCGGCGAGCCCGGTAATCGCCACGGCCCAGGTCGCCGCGGAAATCGCTCTGACACCGGTCGCCATCTCGGCGGCCGTCGTTTCGGATACCGCGCCGTGAACCGTCAGTGTCGCCGGTGAAACCGCGAGCAGATTCAGCTTGGCCAGGTTGTCATACGCGATGACGCCTCCCCAGAAGACCTCTGAGGCCCCTGGAACTGACGTGATGTCCCGGCCCAACCATCCGCCGGTACAACTCTCAGCCACGGCAACCGTTTCGCCGGCAGATCGAAGCATCCGCACCACCGCAACCGCCGACTCCTGTTGAGCCCGGTCCCGGCCGCCTGGATTCCCAGGGGTCAATCGCCGTTCCCCCCCAGAACGCGGCTGAAGGCGGCGACGTAGACGACCAGCGATACGACCGTCAGGGCCAGCGCCAGGATCAGACTGATTGACGTAAACCAGCCGTGAAGACCGGCCCAGAAGTCATTGAAGGGTCCGGTCCAACCTTCTTCCAGGACCGCCGTTCGGTACGCGAGCCATAGGATCATTGAACCGATGAAGACGTTCTGCGCGAGAGCTTTCCGCTTCCCCAACGTGGTGGCGGGCACTATGACGCCGCGCCTGGCGGCGGCGGTGCGCAGCCAGGTGATCAGCAACTCCCTGCCGAAGAACACCGCCAGGACCCAGAGGCCGATGCCACCGAACAGCGGCAGCTCACCCAAGGCGGGAACACGCAGCGTGAGCAGGTAGAACGGGATCACCGTGGCGACGAGGAGCAGCTTGTCGGCAAGCGGATCGACCAGCTTCCCGAAGTCGGTGATCTCCCCGCGCCGGCGCGCGAGTGCTCCGTCCACGAGGTCCGACAGGGCGGCGATCAGGAAGACGCCGAATGCGATCAATCGCACGGAAGCGCTGGACTCGAACAAGAGCACGGTGACCACGGGGGCCAACAGGACCCTCAGGGTCGTGATGGCATTGGGGAGGTTTACGTCGTTTGGCACGCGGTCACGCACGGTTGAGCGCCTTGATGACCTGTCTCGAGATTGCGGTGAGGGATTCGAGGACACCGGTTCCGTCTATCGCCACGGCTTCGAAGAACATCCGCTCGGACCGATTGAGTTCGGCCTCGAGTTCGTCGATCGGCGTCGCGCCCTCCAGGTCTCGTTTGTTGTACTGGATGACCATCGGCACGTCGGAAATCGAAAGACCCGCGTCCGCGAGGTTGGACTCCAGATCGGAAATCGACTCCCGATTGGCTGCCATCCGCTGGGGATGGCTGTCCGCCACGAAGACCACACCGTCCACGCCACGAAGGACCAGGCGACGGCTCTCCCTGTGCGGCGCCTGACCTGGCACGGTGTACAGGTGAAACCGCGTGTGCACGCCCTGAATGATCCCCATGTCCACGGGGAGAAAGTCGAAGAACAGCGTGCGCTCGGGCCCATCGGTCGGCGCGATGAGCGTACCCCTGGCAGCCGGGTCGAGGCGCCCGTAGACGTGCTTCAGGTTGGTGGTCTTTCCACTCGCAGCTGGGCCGTAGTACACGACTTTGCAGCCCAGTTCGCCGGACGTGGGGTGGGTCGTTGGCATACGGTCAGGCCCTCTCGATGCTCTCCTCGGCCGCCAGGTACTCCTCCATGCCCGCCACGATCGCCGTCGCCCGCTTGCGGAGCATCGGCCGCTCCTCCCACGCCACGTAGTCACGCAGCAACAGGACGTTGTCCACGTCGGGATGAGCGCGCAGGTAGCCGAGCGCCGCCAGGCGACGCAGAGGATGGGGACTGAACAACTCGCTCTGATGACGCGCCATCTGATCCCGCGCGAGGAGCACGCCGGCTCCTCCGACCGCCGCCAGCCCCAACAGGCCCAGCGCCGCTACCTTCAGTGCCTTCCAGGCCGCGGACTCCTCCCGCACCACAATCACCTTGTCCGACATCTACATCTCCCGGCGTCCGCTGAACGCCTCCGCTATGGTCACTCCGTCCGCATACTCCAGGTCTCCACCTACCGGCAGACCCCGTGCCAGACGCGTAACGCGAAGGCCGGGGAACCGCGACGCCGCGCGGTGCAGGTAGGCAGCCGTCGCCTCCCCCTCAACACTCGGATTCGTCGCGATGATCATTTCCGTGATTCCATCGTCGAGTCGTTCCAGGAGCCGCGCAACGTTCAGCTCATCCGGCCCAACTCCATCGAGGGGAGACAGGCGCCCACCCAACACATGGTACCTGCCCCGAAATCTGCCCGATGCCTCGATAGCTGCGATGTCAGAGGCCTCCTCTACCACGCAGATCAGCGCCGCTTCGCGCCTCGAATTGCGACAGTATTCGCAGGGCGCCTCGCTACTGAGGTTTCCGCACTCCCCGCACGGTCTCACCTCAGCCAGGACCCGGTCGATAGCCGCCGATAGCCGACGGGAATCATCCGGCCGGCCCTTGAGCAGGTGGTAGGTCAGTCGCTGCGCCGTCTTGCGACCGATCCCGGGCAGGCGTCCGAATTCGCCAATCAGCGCCTCGATCGCCGACACCTAGCCGCCCAGCAACGAGCCCAGATCAGGCAACGGCATCCCTCCCGAGGCTTGCCGCATTTCGGCTTCGAGCTGTTCGCGAGCCTTACCCTGGGCCTGCGAGATCGCCGCCAGGATCAGGTCCTCGAGCATCTCGAGGTCGTCGGGATCCACCGCGGACGGGTCTATGCGAAGCGATCGGACTGCGCCCTTCCCGTCAGCCGTCGCCTCGACAAGCCCCCCCCCGGCCGACGCCGAGAACGTCTCCTTTTCCAGTCTCTCCTGAATCTCGGCCAGCCGGGACTGCATCTGCTGCCCGAGCTGCATCAATTGCTGCAACTGATTCATGTCTTCCAAGATCCGTCACTCCTCGGTCAGTTTGAGGTCCAGTACTTCTACCGCCTCGCGGAGCCGGGGGTCCGTCTCCACGAGACGCTGCAGTTTCAGGTCTCTGGCAGACTCAGCCGTGATTCGGTGAGGCACCCCGCCGTCGCCCACCCGAAAGCCCAGGGACGCCGGATCGATTCCCAGCCGCGCCCCGAGTTCCCTCCGAAGCGCCGCCGAGCGCCCCGCGTCTGCGAGGAACTTCTCCAGGTCCCCAGCCAACCCGGCCGGGATCTCGAGGGCTAATTGCCCGTCCGCGAAACCGGCGACGGTAGCCCCCCGCAGGCCCACTAATCGGCCGCCCGGCGCCGATCCCTTCGCCGCCTCGAGCGCTTCCGCCCAGGCCTGGCGAACGTCCATATGCCCCT
>JABDQB010000046.1 GCA_013042495.1 Gemmatimonadota bacterium | reverse complement strand
TGGCCAGCCTGGTCATCACGGCTTCGGAGTCCGCCCGCTCCTCGACCCCGTAGTAGTCCAGGACCGCGTTGGCCGCAGCGGCCCCCTCGCGCACCACGTCCCAGCAGTAATCCCGGTCCGCCAGGTCACACACCCGGAGGCCGTTTCGCGCGATCTTGTCCCGATAGGCCGGCCCGATTCCCCGTTTCGTGGTTCCGATGCGGCTTGAGCCCTTGGCCGCCTCCTTTGCCCCGTCCAGCTGCTTGTGGTAGGGGAGCACCAGGTGTGCGCGCCGCGAGACGCCGAGCCGGTCCTCGATCTCGACTCCGCGGGATTGCAGCATCTCGATTTCGTCGATCAGCGTCCACGGGTCGAGCACCACACCATTGCCCAGCACGCAACGGACGTCGGGGTAGAGAGCGCCGGAAGGAATCAGGTGAAGGATGAACTCCTCGCCATCCACCAGCACCGTATGTCCCGCGTTCGCCCCACCCTGGTACCGGGCCACCAGCGTGGCCTGCTCGGCCAGGACATCGGTGATCTTGCCCTTTCCCTCGTCGCCCCATTGGACGCCGACCAGTACGACACAACGCGTTCTTTCGTCGAACAATTGCGGCTCCCGCCCGGTGGGCTCGTTGATCAGATTCCCTGAGGTGATCCCTGAAGAAGGCCGGCCCGCTCCAGGGCCTCGGCGACGTCCTCCCGCTCCCGATCGGTCACCGGAAGAAGCGGCGGACGGGGGAGACCGCCAGCCATGCCCAGCAGATCGAGACCATGCTTGACACCCGGCACGCCCGTGCCGGAAACGACTCGTTTGTGCAGGGGTCCGATGCGCTCCTGGAGCCGACCGGCTTCGGCCGAACGGCCCGCCATGAAAGTCCGGTACAGCTCACACGCCGCTCCTGGAGCCAGCAAACCGACGGCAATGATGCCGCCCCGGGCTCCGATCTCCAGACCCGAATACAGCAGCGTCCCGGCGCCGACGACGACGGTGGCGCGCTCTCCCACCGCCTCGCACACCGCACCGAGGTTGTGAATGTCGCCGGACGAGTCTTTGATCCCGGCGACGTTGTCGTGACGCGCCAACTCGCCCGCGAGCTCCGGAACTACGTCCACCGGGACGAATTTCGGCACGTGATACAGGATGACCGGGACGGGCGAAGCGTCCGCGACCGCCACGAAATACGTGTGGATCGCTTCCGGGGACATGCGACCGCGATAGTATGAGGGGGGTTTCACCAGCACCGCGTCCGCCCCTTCCCGGGCCGCCAGGTCACACAGCCGGATGGTCGCCCGGGTGGATTCAGCTCCCGTTCCGACGATCAGCGCCATCCCATCGCGGCGTGAACGGGCCCCGCTTGCTACCAGCGCCATCAGCTCGTCTTCGTCGAGCAGCGCCTGCTCCCCGGTCGATCCACCCACTACCAGGCCCGCGATCGAGTGCTCGCACCAGCCGCGGATGTTGGCGGCGAACGCGTCGAGGTCCGGATCCCCGGTCATCGAGTCGAACGGCGTCGTGACCGGGAGGAACACACCATCCAGGATCATAGCTGAATGTCCCCTCGGGTCGGATCCGGGGCGGCGCCACCGAGCGTCTGCATCGCCAGCTCGAAGTCGCTGGGGCTCGGAGCCGCCGTTCTCGCTACCTCGTACTCGACCATGCCCGATCTCACCAGTTCCTGCAGGTGCTGCTGGAACGACTGCATTCCGTAGGCTTCCTGACCGCCCTCGATCAGGTCCGTGATCTCGTCGAGGGCACCTGAATTGAGAATGCAGTCGCGGACGGCGCCCGTTACCCGGAGTATCTCGACCGCCGGAATCTGGCGGTCCAGATCCTTTCGCGGCAGCAGTTTCTGCGCAATCACTGCCTTGAGCACATCCGCCATCCGCATACGCGCCATCTCTCGCTCTTCCTCAGGGAAGGCCGCGAGCACGTAATTGATCGCTCCCACCGCGGTCGGCGTCGGCAGGGTCGAGATCACGAGCTGGCCCAGCTCGCCCGCCCGCAAGGCCGTGGCTATGGTCGCCCGGTCTCGCATCTCACCAATCAGGATGACATCCGGATCCTGCCGCAGCGCCGCCCGCAGACCCGAGTGGAATGACGCCGTGTCCACACCGACCTCTCGTTGGGTCACCGTGCTCGCATCGTCCGAATGCAGGTACTCGATCGGATCCTCGAGTGTGACGATGTGCTTCTTGTGCCTTTCGTTGAGCCACTGGATCATGGCCGCCTGGGTTGTGCTCTTTCCGGTACCCACAGCGCCTGTGACCAGCACCAGACCGTGGTCGGATTCCGCGATCTCGCCCAGGACCTTGGGGAGGTAGAGCTCCTCCAGGGTGGGTACGTTCAGGGGAATCACCCGCATCACGACCATCACCGACCCGCGCTGCCGCGAGATATTGATCCGGAAACGACCCACGCCCTTGAGCCCCCAGGAGGTGTCGTAGTCGCGGATTTCGTCAAAGCGGTCTCGGTCCTTCTCGCTCGCGATCAGCTGCAGCGCAATCTTCAGCGTCTCCTCTTCCGTGAACACCTGGCTCGAGAGCTTGACGATCTTACCCTCGATCCGGGCCCGAAGGACGTCGCCCGCCTTGATGTGAATGACGCTGGCTCCGCGATCGACCGCCGCCTGGATCAGTCTCTGCACCTAGTAGCCCCGTGTCTTGTCAACAACGTTCTCCATCGGACCGCCTGCCAGATAATGCCCGACGTTGCGCACCATGAGATCCGTTTCCCGCTCCCAGAACCGGGGCGAAATCGCGCCGGCATGCGGCGTGATCAGCACATTGTCGAGGGTCCAGAGCGGACTGTCGGCCGGAAGTGGTTCCTCCCGGAACACGTCGAGCGCGGCGCCCCGAATTCGTTTCGATCCGAGCGCGTCGGCAAGCGCATCCTCATCCACTATGCCACCTCGAGACAGGTTCAACAAGACGCTGTCGGGCCGCATCTGGCCGAGCGCCCGGGTCCCGATCAGCCCGGTCGTGAGCGAGGTCTCGGGCAGGCTCAGAACCACGTAGTGACTGCGCCCCAGGACGTCCTCGAGACCCTCGGGTCCGAAGGCCTCGTCCGCGCCTTCCGGGAGGCCTCCGTGCAAGCGGGACCGCACCGCCAGCACGCGCATCCCGAGGGCCTGCGCCCGCGCTCCGACGGCCCGTCCGATACCCCCGTATCCGACGATCGCCATCGTGCTGCCGGCCACGTCCCTCTGGAGATGTCCGAACGCTGCCATCTCATCGTAGGGCCACCGCCGCTCCCGGATGCCGCGGTGCGCCAGGTCGAATCCGCGGGCGAAGTAGAGCACCGCGGCCATGGTCCATTCGGCCAACGGCTCGGCGTAGACTCCGGCCGAATTGGTGAGAATCACCTCACTCTTGCCCATCTCGGGGAACAAGGAGGCGCGCGCGCCGGCCGCGGCGGAGTGGACCCAGCGCAGCCGGGGCGCCGCCAGGAACAGCTCCCGGGTGATGCCGAACCCGAAATAGATTTCAGCCTCGGCCGCTGCCTTCAGCACGGCGGCGGGTAGCTCGCGGCTCCCGTCGCCGCCAGCGAAGGTCGGCTCGGAAACGGAGTCGACGACCCAACCCGGCCCCAGGGCTTCTTCGAGTTGCCGAGCCGTGGACTCGGGCATGGACCAGGTGGGATACCGGTCCGAGTGCATCCAGGCCACGAGGCGGCGATTGGTATCCATCATTCGATAGCGGTTCTCTCGGAATGCCCGGGTGACCGGACCGTCAGGAGTCGTGCCGCTCCAGGCCCATGCGCTCGTAGACCTCACCGAGGGTCACCGAGGCGATGGCGCGAGCCTTCCGGGCCCCCTCGTGCAGGATTTCGCGCACTCTACCGGGATCAGCACGGAGTTCGGCCGCTCGTGCCTGGATCGGCGCGAGTTCGGCCGCCATGTTGGCGGTCAGGCGCTTCTTGCAGTCCACGCACCCGATCCCTGCCGTACGGCACAGGCCGTCGATCTCGGCACGCTCCCTCTCAGGTGAGAAGAACCCGTGCAGTGAGAAGACGTTGCATACATCGGGATTGCCCGGATCGTCGCGCCGCACGCGGGCCGGGTCCGTGACGGCAGTCCTGATCACCGACCACAACTCCTCCTCGTCGGCCAGGAGGGGAATCACATTGTTCTGGGACTTCGACATCTTCGAAGCGCCATCCAGACCGAGAATGCGCTTCCCTCCCCCGATCAGGGCCTGCGGTTCCGGGAAGTAGTCACCGAATCGACCGTTCCACCGGCGGGCGATCTCCCGGGTCAGCTCCAGGTGCTGCGCCTGGTCTTCGCCCACCGGCACGCGATCGGCCAGGTAGAGCAGGATGTCCGCGGCCTGGAGCACCGGATAGTTCAAGAGACCGGCGTTGATCGTGTCGACCCGACCCGACTTGTCCTTGAACTGCGTCATGCGCGACAGCTCGCCGAGCGGCGTCACCGTATTGAGGAGCCACTGGAGTTCGGCGTGCTCGGGAACGGCCGACTGAACGAACAACGTGCAGCGCTCCGGGTCGAGGCCGGAAGCCAGCACGCCGATCGCCAGGTCGTGAATCCGCTGCTGCAAGTCCGCGGGCTCGTACGGAATCGTCACCGCGTGAAGATCCACGATGCAGTAGATGCACTCGTATTCCTCGGTGAGGGCCACCCAGTTCTTGATGGCGCCCAGGTAGTTGCCGATGTGGAGTTCGCCGGACGGCTGGATTCCGCTGAAGACGCGGCTCTTGCCCTGAGTCATCGAGCACTGTCTGATTCGTGTGAAGAATGCCCGGATGATGCGGATTTCGGGCACCGTCCGGTGGGACGCCGGAACGTAGCCGGGCCCGAAACCCCGAGCAAGCGAGCGAGTCGTTGAGTGAGTTGCCGCTGGAACCCATGCCCACGGACGATGCTTCCCTCCTGGAAACGGCCCGTAGGGCAGCCGCTCGAGCGTCTTCCCTGCAGAGTGACGCCCGAGGGAAGGTGGACCCGTCCCGGTGGACGGTGAAAGGACGGTCGGACTTCGTCACCGAAGTGGACGTCGAGTCGGAGCGCCTGATCGTATCGACCCTGCTCGAGAGTTTTTCGAACCACTGGATTCTGGCCGAGGAGGGCACAGAGCACGAATCGGATGGGCAGCGAGCGCCGATCCGGTGGATCATCGACCCGTTGGACGGCACGACGAACTTCCTGCACGGCTATCCCGAGTACGCGGTCTCGATCGCGGCCGAGGACTCCGAGGGCTTGAGGGCCGCGGTGGTCCTGAATTCGGCCACGGGCGAGCTGTTCGAGGCCTCGCGCGGCGCCGGGGCCCGCAGGGACGGGCAAAAGATCCGGGTCTCCGACCTGGACGACCTCGACCTGGCACTCGTGGGCACCGGCTTTCCATTCAAGAAGCTGAACGTCCTGCCGGCTTACCTGGAAACCCTGTCCCGCATCCTCAGGTCGACCGCCGGAATCCGGCGCGGGGGTGCCGCGGCGCTCGACCTGTGCGACCTGGCCAGCGGCCGGCTGGACGCATTCTGGGAGTACTGGCTGATGCCGTGGGACGTGGCGGCGGGCGCACTGATCGTCCGCGAAGCGGGTGGGGTATTCGAAGAGCTCGAGGTGCCGGGAATCGAGAGTGGTGGGGCGGCCGGCAGAACGATCGCCGACATGCCCCC
>JABDQB010000045.1 GCA_013042495.1 Gemmatimonadota bacterium | reverse complement strand
CACCAACGACAACGGACGGAATCCCGGATTCCGGTGGGGGGAACTGGCGCTCTACCCGGGAGCAGGTTTCGAGTTCTGGTTCGCTTTCGACAACGAGCTGAACTTCCGGCACCCGTACCTGGTACGGGGCCAGGATGACATCGAGGCATACTACGGCGGTCTTGGGTACAGCTACGGCGCGAACCGGGCCTACCGAACGTCGTTCGAGGTCGGACGCAGGAAGGAGCCGGCAGGGACCATCCAGACGACCTGGACGCTGGACCAGACGTTCGGGTTCGATTCCGGCGGGTGGTTCAAGCTGGGGGGCTGGCTGGGCCACTGGTATGACCAGGATGACTGGGTCGTGTTCGCGCAGGCGGGCGTACTGGCCGGATCTTCCGTGGTGGTGAAGCCCATGGTTTCCTATGGCAACTACCTCGGTTCCGGTCTGAGCGGTGTTCCGGAGGGCGTGCCAAGCCGGACTCCCTCGAAGGAACTTCGCGTGGGCCTTGCCACACGCTTCGAAGCCGAGTCGGGACTCGGCGCCGAGCCGGCGGTGTTCTACGGGAACGTGAGCAACGACGTTTCTGAGGAACTCAGCGGCAGCCTGTGGGACGCGTCGATGCGGCTCTGGTATGCGGTGAGCCAGACCTTTGCCGTCGACAGCTTCGTGCAATACCAGTCGCCCCCCGGCCTACCCTCATTCTGGAGGGTCGGACTGGGTCTACGGTTTGGTATCAAACACATGAACTGATCGAGGTCACCTCCACACTTCCGCACGCCATCGAGCCGCCCTCGTGTGACCTTGCCGGCCACGGGGGCGGTGTTGTATCATCCTCTTACTTTCGGTGTTTATTCGGTATCGGAGGAGGGGGATGCGGCGCTCGGCGGCGATCGTTGAACTGGAACGGCAGATCGAACAGATCGAGTCGAAACCTCGCGGTCCGGGCGGTTCCGTCCCCACGGGCGTTTCTTCCCTGGATACACTGTTGCCCGGCGGGGGGTTACCTCGCGGGCAGGTGATCGAATGGCTCGGTCCCCGTTCGAGTGGCAAAACGTCGTTGCTTCGAGTCGCTTTGACCAGCCTGCGTGCCACCGGTGAATCGATCGTGCTGATCGATCCCGCTCGATCCCTGTACGCACCGGACTGGACCGGTCTGATTGCGGGAGAGGGAAGGTTCTGGGTCATTCGCCCTCCGGACCCAGCCGAGGCCGTCTGGTGTGCCGACCTGGTCCTTCGAAGCGGTGCGTTCGGCGCCGTGGCGCTCCTCGCGTCGACGCACGCCGTGGCATCCGAAGAAGTCGATCCGCTGCTGCGCCGAGCCGTGACGATCCGTCTACAGCGTCTGGCCGAGGAAGCGAACGCCGTTTTTCTGACGGTGGGACACGTTCCGATGTCCGCCCTCCGTCTGTCTTTCCGTGCGGGTCGCGTGGAATCCATACGTGAGGCCTTCGGCCCCTTTCTTCCCTCGTTCCGGCCCATCTGGGTACGTGTAGGGAAACGAGGTGCGGTGGAAGTACCGCTTCTCTGTCCGGTGTCTCCTGCCTGGGGACCCGATCCGGCCCGCGATCGAAAGGGTCCGGCATCGTGAGTGCCGCACCACCCCGCGTAGCCACCGTTCTTACGTCCGAAGATTCCCTGCTCACCGGCGATCCGGGTGGCACCCGCCTCGCGACGGCACTGCTGGCCGGTTCACCGCGCGTTGCCCCGGTAAGGCCCGGGGTATGTCGAGTTGATGCACGGGGATGGGATCGAAGGGGGGGAGAGGTGGCCCTGATCCGAACGCTTCGTAGTGCCGTGCTCCAGGCAGGGTTTACAGGAACCTGGGCCGGTGTGGCGAACGTGGCGGTCGTGGCCGATGCCGCGGCGATGCTGGCAAAGCACCTGGACGGACAGACGCCTGATATTTCACGTCTTCCGGGGGGTGTTCTGCACGAGGAGGCTTCGATCATCGTGCCCCCGGGCGCCGGTCCGGCCTTTCTGTCTCCGCTGCCACTGTCGGTTCTGCCCATCCCGGACGAATTACGAGAGACCCTGCGGACGTTGGGGTTTCACCGTATTGGAGAGCTGGCCGTTCGGGACCGGAGCGAATTGGAGGTCCGGTTCGGCCCCGCCGGTGTTCAGGCGCACCGGTGGGCCTGTGGTGAGGACGAGCGAGCGTTTCACTCACTCGCGGCAGACGAACTCCCGGAATCTTCACTGGAACTGGATGGGGCGGCGGTGACGCTGGAGCCGCTGCTGTTCGTGCTTCGTCACCTCCTGCACCGCGTGTGCTCCGATCTTCTGCGCGTAGGACGATGCGCTTCCCGGCTCTCGCTCGAGCTGCAACTGGATGGATCTGCCGCCGCGCAGCGGGCGAAGGTGCTTCCGGCACGTGCGACGAGGCGGGAGGACCTGTTGTACGACCTGTGTCGCGCCGCCCTCGAGCGTGCCGTGGACGCGAACGGTTGCCTGGCCGCCCCCGTACATGGAATCACGCTGCGAGTCGAGGAAATGGCGCCTCCGGGCGCACGCCAGGGAGATCTCTTCACGGGCGATTGGCGAGATCCGATGGCGGCTGCCGCGGCTCTTTCCCGCTTGCGAGCCAGGTTGGGTGAAGAAGCGGTGGCATGGCCTCATCCCCGCACGATCCACCGACCCGAATCTCGTAACCGGTGGAGACCGGCGGCTTCCGTCGAGACAACGGAAGAAGAAAAAGCCCGATCGGAACCATCCTGGGGAACAGGCCGGATCATGTCCGCAGATGGCGCGTTTGAAAGCACGCTTCATCTCCTGCCCGATCCGGTCGAGGTGGAGGTATGGGCCAGCATGGGGCGCCCCCGGGAATTGCGGGATCGCGCGGGACGTCGTTCGCTGATCGTTGCCGAGGGTCCGGAGCGTCTTTCCGGTGATTGGTGGAAGGATCCGTATCGACGCGAATACTACCGGGCCTGCACGGAGGATGGGGAGTTGTTGTGGTTGTATAGGGAATGGCGCGGAAGAGGAGAGGGTAAGGAGGCCAGATGGTGGTTGCACGGCTTTTACGACTGAAGTCTCCACCTTCGCCTTCGTGCTAGTCCTCGCTGCGCTGCGGAGACGCACTCCGGCGAAGGCGAGAGACTCATGCGGATGGGCTACGCTGCGGAGACGCGCTCCGAGACGACGAGCCCTCGTGAATGGGGGGTCACCTGTCCGACTTCGTAGAACTGGCGGCGCGATCGGCATTTTCCCTCCTGGCCGGCGCTTCGAATCCCGAAGACATGGCGTACCGGGCCGCGGCCGTGGGGATGCCGGCTCTTGCCCTCGCCGATGTATTCGACCTCGGGGGGGCCGTGCGGTTCACACGCGCGTGTGACGATGCAGGTGTACGCCCGATCATCGGGGGTGAAGTTCGGTTGGGTGGTGGGCGAACCGCCCCTGGCCGTATCGGGGACCGCAGGTTACGCTTGGTGCTCCTGGCTGAAAATCTTGCGGGGTACCACGCGTTGTCGGCGCTCATCACCCGGGCACGCCTGGCCTCTCCCCGTGGGTCCCCGGGTCTCGTTTTCACCGAGATCGAAGGCAGGACCGGGGGCCTGACGTGTCTCATCATGACGGAAAACCAACAGCCCGAGACACCGGGGTTCGAGTATCGGGTCGAGCAGCTGCGGACCCTGTTTTCCGACCGCCTGCACCTCGCCCTGGAGCATCACGGGCTTCCGGCGGACGCGCGTCGTTGTTCCGCGTGGATTCGGCGCGCCCGCGATCTCGGACTTCCGTGGCTGCCGGTCAACGCGCCGCTGTACGCCCGCCCTCGCGATCGAATCGTGCTGGATGCACTGACCTGTCTCCGCTACGGAACGACCCTGGATGAAGCGAACGACCGGTTGCCGCCCAACGGTGAATGGTATCTGAAAGGGGTCTCGCACATGCGGGAACGATGGGGGAGGGACGCTCTCCTGGAGACGCTGCGGGTGGCCGACCGGTGCCGGTTCCACATGACCGACTTGAAGCCACGGCTTCCCCCATTCGACGTACCCGGAGGAGGCGAGCGAAATGCGTTCCTCAGGGGGCTCGTGGAGCGGGGGGCGCAGGAGCGGTACGGCGATCGTCTCGATACGCCGCACCTCAGGCAGATCGAGCACGAACTCGGGATCATCGGGCGCCTGGACCTGGCCGACTACTTCCTCATCATGTGGGACATCGTACGGTTCGCGAATCGGCGCGGAATCCTGGTGCAGGGCAGGGGGTCCGCCGCCAATTCAGCGGTCTGCTATTGTCTCGGGATCACCGCCGTGGACCCCATAGGACTGGACCTTCTGTTCGAGCGCTTTCTCTCCGAGTCCCGGCACGAGCCGCCGGATATCGACCTGGACATCGCGCACCGGGACCGGGAAGAAGTGCTCCAGTACGTGTACCAGAGATACGGTCGGCGGCACGCCGCCATGGTGTGCGAGTCCATCACGTACCGGGGAAAGATGGCGGCCCGTGACGCGGCCAGGGTCCTGGGGTTTTCCTCCGAGGAGAGCGATCGCCTCTCGCTCGAGGTGGATCGCGGGGGCGCCGTGGACGCGGCCCACCGGCTCGCGGAGGGCGGGGCCGTGCGTGCCGGCCTCGATCCTTCCGAGCCCAGCACGATGGCTCTCATTCGAACGGTAGCCGGTCTGGAGGACCTTCCCCGCCATCGCTCGATTCATGTGGGCGGATTCGTGATTTCCGACCGACCGATCGGCGAGGTCGTGCCCGTGGAAAGGGCTTCCATGGCAGATCGTACGGTGATTCAGTGGGACAAGGATGATCTCGATCTGCCAGGTTTCATCAAGTTCGATCTCCTGGGCCTCGGCATGTTGACCTTGCTGGGCGATGCCATCCGCATCATCCGGCGGACCCGGGGAGTGTCCATCGATCTTGCACGCCTGCCACCGGATGATCCGGCGGTGTACGACATGATCTGCGCGGCGGACACGGTAGGCGTGTTCCAGATCGAATCTCGAGCTCAGATGAACACTCTTCCCCGGGTGCGTCCCCGTTGCTTCTATGACCTGGTGGTCGAGGTGGCCCTCATCCGTCCGGGCCCCATCCAGGGAGACATGGTGCACCCGTACCTCAGGCGGCGGAACGGCGAAGAGCCAGTCACGTACCTGGACCCGCGACTCGAGCCACTTCTGAAGCGGACGCTAGGCGTTCCCTTGTTCCAGGAGCAGGGGATGAAGGTGGCCATCACACTGGCCGGGTTTACCCCGGGGCAGGCCGACAACATGCGGCGGGCCATGGGCTTCAAGCGCTCGCACCGGAAAATGCAGGAAGTCGAGAGAGACCTGGTGGAGGGGCTTCGTCGAAACGGAGTGGCTTCGGATGTAGCGGCCCAGATTCTCAAGTACCTGACCGCATTTGCCAATTACGGTTTTCCCGAGAGTCATTCGGCGAGCTTCGCGCTGCTGGTGTATGCCTCGTCCTACCTGAAGTGCTACTACGCGCCGGAGTTCTACGCGGCGCTGCTGAACGCACAGCCCATGGGCTTCTATTCGCCGGCCACGATCATCAACGATGCACGGCGACATGGGGTCGAAGTTCGTCCGGTGGACCTGGCACGGTCGGAATGGGATTCAACGTTGGAAATGGCCACCGTACGGAGGCAGGTGCGTTCCAAGAGCAGGAATCGGCGCGACGACGTGGAGACCCCGCAGAAGCGAAGCTTCGAGGAGGCTTTACGTCCCAAGCGGCCTGACTGCGAAGGGAATGCGCCTGCTCTCCGGATTGGCCTCCGTCTCGTGCATGGCCTCGGCCCGAAGGCCCGTGAGAAGCTCCAGGGGGCTCGTGAGGAGGGACCGTTCCAGAGCGTTGAAGACGTGATGAGGCGAAGCGGTCTCGGTCCTCCGGATCTCCGCGTGTTGGCAGAGGCGGGTGCTTTTGAAACCCTGTGGCCCGGCCGTCGGCAGGCGCTGTGGGAACTCCTGCGACAGGCCAGAGGAGACGCTGGCCCGCTGGCCCGTCGGGCACGCGAGTCCGCGGCTCCGGTTCGGGAGATGTCTGCCCTCGAGCGGATAGCGGCGGACTATCGGTGCGTCGGACTCTCTTCCGAGGGACACCCGATCGAGTTCCTGCGTCCGGGGCTCGAAAGCCAGGGCGTCTTGACGGCGGAGGCTCTCCGCTCGCGTCGCAGCGGCGACGTGGTCCAGGTTGCGGGATTGGCCATCTGCCGCCAGCGGCCGGGGACGGCGAAAGGGGTGATGTTCGTGACGCTGGAAGACGAAACGGGATTCTCGAATTTCGTGGTGATGCCCGATGCGCGAGAGGCGATGCGGGACACGCTGCGGGCTCCGTTGCTCCTGATGGAAGGAGTCGTGGAAAACGAACAGGGCGTGGTGAACGTCCTGGCTCGTCGGGCCCAGCGACTGGATCTCAATGGCGACCTGGGGCCGAGCCGAAGCCACGACTATCGCTGAGGTCAGGTTGTCGCACGCGAAGCCGCTGATATATTGGGCGCGGTTCCGAGGCATGACATCAACACGTGACTGGGTGACAACCGAGTGGCACAAACGCCGCAGCAGCCGAAGATCGTGGACAAACCGTGGGGGCGCGAGATCTGGTACGCCCACACCGATCGGTATGCGGGGAAGATCCTCGAGGTTGACCGCGGCCACCTGTTGTCGCTTCAGAAACACCGGGTGAAGCACGAGACGCTCTATCTTCTGAGTGGAATCGTGCGGCTCACCCTCGACGGCGAGGTCGTGGAATGGCTTCCCGGCCAGGTGGTCGCGATCGTGCCTGAGACGGTACACCGGATGGAAGCGCTTGAGGACAGCGTTATTCTGGAAGTGTCGACGCCCGAACTGGACGACGTCGTCCGACTCGAAGATCGTTACGGGCGCGCCCCCGACTGATCGGTTTGCGCCACCTCCGACCCACACCTATTCTCAGCGGTCCTGTTAGCGGGGAAGATGAGAAACCCCCTCGGCCACGGATCGACTGCGGGGATAGGATCCAAGGTAGGCACCGTGGCTCTGGGGGCCCTCTCACCTTCTGCAACACGCGAAGGGCAGGAACGTTCCCAGTGCCCAGGCTGCTCGACCGGACCCGCCCATTCCGGAGGATCCATGCGACGCCAGACTCCCGATGCCGGCTCCCAGGCCCTGACCGCGATCTACTCTGCTCTGGCCCTGGGTGTGTTTCTTTTCGCCGCCGTCGTCCTCTTCGTGCTGAATCCTCTCGAGGCGTCTCTCGAACCCGGTGTGATGAGAATCGTGTGGTTTGCTGCCGCGATCGTCGCCACGCTCGGCGCCGGCATCGTCCGAGGCAAGTTGGCAGGCGGTGCAGCGAGTGCCGACAGCTCGCGGACCGCGGCCATCGTCGTGTGGGCCCTGGCGGAAGGCCAGGCACTCGTGGGCATCGTCGGCACTATGCTGACGGGCGACCGGGTCACCGCGTACGCATCTCTGGCGCTGTTTGTGTGGCTGTGGATGCGCTACCCGCCCCGATCGTTCATGGCCGAGTGAGCGTCGGCAGGTCCTTCAGCCGTCGATCAGGCTGAAGATTTCCTCCGGCGTGCAGTGCCTCCCGGTGGCCTTCTTCGAGTAGATCAGTTGGCCATCCAGCTGTACCTCGAACACGCCTCCACCCGAGCGGATCAGGTCGATCACCAGGTCCGGATATCGCTTCTTCAGACGGGCCGCCAGACCGGCGGCTTTGGGTTCGTAGTTTCAAACCCCGCAGTATTCGACGCTCACTCGCACCGGCGTACTCCTTGATCTGGGTTTTGGGGCGCTGGCTTTCGGCGGCGCCCGTCTGACCACTCAAATGTCTCAATTTGGCCGGTAGGCGAATGTCGCTCTCGCCGCCGCAGCAGGTCAGCAGTATTGTCCTTCGCTTTCAGTCGGGCAACGGTAGCCCAAGATCAAACTACTGCTTCCCCGGAGGATTCCGGGTCATCGCGGAGCGGATGTGCCGATGGAACGCGCACGAGTACACACCGACAGGGCGGCCGAGGTCCTGGAGGCCATGAAGAGCCAGTTGCCGGACTACGGTGAAGATCTGCTGAGCGAATTCACCGGTCGTCTCCTTTCGCGAGTGCCGACGGATCGATTGGAAGAGGCGGAGCCAGGTCTGGTTGGCGAGCAGGCGGCGAGGCTGTTTCGTTTGATCGAGGAAACGCCACCCGGTGAAATAGGCGCAGGTCTCTATCGCCTGGAGAATCGGCCGCACCGCGGCGTGCTCCTGACCGCGATGCCCGACTGCGCCTTCATCGTCGAGACGCTGCAGGAGATGCTTGCCTCCGAGGGATACGCGATTCTCGCCCTCCTCCATCCGATTCTGTCGGTCGGTCGCGGCCCTGACGGACGGGTGGCTGAGATCGGAGACCGTGTCGGGTCCGGTGCGAGGATATCGGCGACCATGATTCTCTTCGAGGGACTGGAATCTCCGGGCGACGCCGATCTGGAGGCGGAAGTCAGGCGGCGCCTGGGCCAGGTACAGCTGGCGACGTCGGATTTCCGGGTCATGGTCGAGGACGCCAACCGCATTCGCCACGACCTGCAGACGCTGAAGGCCGACCTCGAATGGAAGGTGCCTGAACTCGAGGAGATCCAGGAGTTTCTCGATTGGCTGCAGGAAGGGAATTTCGTGTTCCTTGGCTATCGTGAGTACGACATTCGGGCGGGAGACAGCGGTGAGCAGGAGGTGCAGCTGCGCCATGGCTCGAGCCGCGGGATTCTGTCCGACGAGGCGAGCTCGAAGGTCTATCGACCCGTATCGGTCGGGGATCTCCCGACGGAGCTCACGGCCCGGGTGCTGGGCGGTCCCATTCTGATGGTGTCCAAGACGAACGCCCTGTCTCCGGTGCACCGTCGGGCCCGCATGGATGACATCAGCATCAAGCGTCTTGATCCGAGCGGGACGGTTCTCGGCGAGAGGCGCTTCCTCGGCCTTTTCACGGCGAAGGCCTTCAACCAGGACGCGTCATCGACTCCGATTCTGCGGCGCAAACTCGCGGAAATTCTGGAGGCCGAGCAGGTCGAGGCCGGTACGCACGACCACGGCTTGATCGTCAGGCTCTTCAACAGCCTGCCCAAGGAGGACCTGTTCGTGGCCCCGGTCGAGGAACTGCTTCCGGTCGTGGACGCGGTCATCGAAACCCATGCCAGCGGCGACGTTCTCGTGGTTGCCAGGCCTGACGCGCTGGCCCGGGGCGTGACTCTGATGGTGGTCATGCCGAAATATCGATTTTCCTCGGAGGCTCGGCATCGGGTCCAGAACCTGATCGTGGAAGCTTACCACGGGCAGATCCTGAACTACCACCTGGCGCTGGGGGAGGGAGAACAGGCCCGCCTGCACTTCCATGTCGCGGCCGACCCGGATGCCATTGCGGCCGTGGATCTGGTCGCCTTGCAGGCGCG
>JABDQB010000042.1 GCA_013042495.1 Gemmatimonadota bacterium | reverse complement strand
GCACGTGGGCCAACCAGTGGACAGACCCCGAAAACGGAGCCGTTGTCACGGTCATCGTGCAGGAAGGCACCGACGAGGTGAAGCTGATCTACGAGTCCGCGGCGTTCCTGAACTTGATCGAGCAGCAGCCCTCGCCAGGCGGCTAACGTTCACCGCTGGAAGTCTTCTCCAGGTAGCGCGCGCAGCCAAAAAGCTCTTCCCCGTCGATGACGACCCGGGCGCGCATCGGGTGGACGACGTCTGCCATGGTGTCCTGGCAGTCCTCCGCAGTAATCCGAATGGTGATCTCATGCTCATCCGAGGGGTCGCGAAGCGGTCCCAGGACCAGGGCGGAGTCGCCCTCCACGTAGTCTGAGGGCTCGTATGGAAACGAGACATTCGCTTCCCCCATTCGTCCGTAGACGATGGAGTCCGAAACCGGAATCGTCACGTTCCAGAACGGCTCGTTCCCGAAGGCCCGCAGCGCAGGCCACTCGAAGTGGAACGGACTGCAGGCCAGGCCCGCCGCGATAGCGACCGCGACAGGGACGGTCCAGCGCATGATACCCTCCTGGTACGACCCGCCCGGGTCGGCTGCACCGATTGTGTGTGAACGATGGGCCACCAAGTTATGTTGCCCGGGTCGTAGCGCGCACGAGAGCACCGAATACGCTGGTCACACATCCGCGGAGACTCTTTGACGCCACCCTCGTGGTATCAACCGGGCACGAACGCGTGGACACCCCGCGCAAATCGGCGCAACCGGCTTCCTCGACATCTCCTCCTGGTAGTGGTGTTCCTCGCAGCTTCGGTTGCGGCGCTGAGAGGCCAGGAGAAACCGGTGACCCAGCCCGATACCATCGCGCCCGTCGTGGACTCGATCGCGATCGTCACCCAGAACGTGTTCACGGACGAGGAAGCCGAGAACACGGGCATCTTCCGGTTCGCGAACAAGCTGCGATTCAAGACCCGCGAATGGGTCGTCGAGCGCGAACTGCTGCTGAAAGCCGGCGAACCGTTTGATTCGAGTCTGGCGGAAGAGACCGAGCGGAATCTGCGCTCGCTCCGACTGTTCGCCGAAGCACGCGTCGATACGGCCACCGTAGACGGCAAGCTCCTGGCGACGGTGCAAACCCGGGATTCCTGGAGCACTCAGCCGCTCTTCGAGCTCAGCTTCGCCACCGACGGGACCGTCACCGGCCGGCTCGGGCTCACGGAAACCAACGTGTTCGGAACCGGCAACTACGCTCATATCGCGTATCGAAAGGACGTCGACCGCGATGGATTGGAACTGAGGGGTGAGCTGCGACGGCTCGCCGGTACCCAACTGAACGTAGGCGGACGGTACTACAACCTTTCCGACGGCAACTTTGGAAGCTGGTTCGTAGGCGATCCGTGGCGCTCCTTCAACGACAAGCGTTCCATCGTATACGCCGGAGATGCAGCCGACCGCCAGGCCATCCAGTACCGGAATGAATCCAGCGCCGTTCGCGACACGACGCGCTATTGGCACGAGAACTACGCGCATCGTGGGATCTTCGGCTTCGCCACCAACGCGACGCCTCGATACTTCACCCGCATAGGAGTCCTCGCGGAGATCCGAAATCAGAAGTACGTGCTTGTTCAGGATACGTCGCAACTGGTCCCCGACACGGTCCGGGCCTTCGTCGGGGTATTCGGTGAGTACCGACGCTCCGAGTTCCGCGTCCTGAGATTCATGAACGGGTTTGCCCGCGAGGATATCGACCTGAGCGCCACGGTATCGCTGGGACTGAATATCGCACCCGAGTCGTTCGGGTATGAGCGCTTCGGGCTGGGGCCGTCGATGTTGATGCAGGCCGGCGGATCATTGGGAGAAGGATTCGTTCACGGCAGGTTGTCGGCCAATGGCCTGTTCAATGCGGCCGGTCTCGATTCGGGCCGGGTCAACCTCGCGGTGACCGTCGGCCAGAAGCTGGCCCGAAAACATGCCACGGTGCTCCATGCTCGCGCCGGGCTGATGGAGAACCCCCCACCCAGCGGTGAATTCGACCTCGGGTTCGACTTCCCGCCTCGAAGCTGGGAGCCGCATTCCTTCGTGGGCACGCGATCCGTCTGGGGTACCCTGGAGCACCGGTGGTGGGCGCTCGAGAACATCCTCAACCTGTTCGGGCTGGGGTTCGTGGGATTCGTCGACTACGGCGGCGCCTGGTACGAGGACCAGTCGCCGAGGTGGGGCGGAGCGGCCGGGATCGGAATACGAACCGGATCTTCGCGGGGGTCAGCCTCGGACACCGGCCGTATCGACCTTGGCTATCGCTTCGGCCCCGACGTGACTGGCAGCCGGTGGGTGATCAGCTTCGGATCCGGCTGGGCGTTCCCCTGACGGACCGCGCCTGACGCGTCCCCCGGGGCAATGCGTGTCGTCGCGACGTCTGAGATGCCGCGTGCGCGGTCCTCATTGGAACCATACGGGAGGTAGCTCTGAGCCGACTGGCCGGTCGTCTTGCCCACAGGAGACTCTTCCGTTCCTGGCCCGTCCTTCTCGCTGTCTCAGTCGCGCTGGGGCCGGGAACGGGTAGGTCGCTGAAGGCTCAGGAGGTCAGTGGCTCGGAGGGTGCGACGATCGCCGGAGCCGCTCTAGGACTCTATACGGGAGCGGCGCTCGGCGGACTGGCATCGCTCATCCCGTGCAATCAAACCCGGGCAGGGGTTTCGTGCGTGCGCACGGTAGCCGTTCTGGGTGCGGGCGTTGGCCTCGTTTCAGGCCTGACGCTCGGGAGAGAGGACTCGGACGCGGTCTGGAACGCCTATCGGCGGGCCGGGGTCGGTTTCGTGGCCGGGTCCGCGGTAGTACTTGCCCTGAAACCCTTCGTGGACCGGTGGAGCTGGGCGGATGTGGCCGCCGGTGGGGTTATCGGTTCATCCATCGGAGCGGGAGGGTCCGGGGCGTGGATCGGACTCGTGCTCGGCATGGGTGTCGGCGTCGGCCTGTGGCAGGCGCTTCCTACCGTGGAGATGCCGGACGCGATCGGCGTGGGCCTGATCGGTATGGCCGTGGGCGGCTTCACGTCGTGGATCATTCGTGCGCTGGATGGCAGCGATTCTCCGCCGGCGGACCTTCCGGTGCTGCAGTTCGACGTGGCGGTGCCATGGTAGGCCTTCGCCGGGCTCGTCTCTCGGAGCCATTCCACTGTTTGGCCCCTGTCCTGGGCGCCGCGCTCATCGCTGGCTGCAGTGTATCGCAC
>JABDQB010000040.1 GCA_013042495.1 Gemmatimonadota bacterium | reverse complement strand
GCTGCAGGAAGACCCCTGCCGGCACGCGATTGATGAGTTCTCGGACCGGAAGGGCACGAAGCGGAGCAGACGATTCGGCCGCGATTCGGCGGGGCCTCTCGATGAGGAAGTAGTGACCGGTCAGGAGGGCCACCACGAGCACGAAGAAGACGGCTGCAAGCATTGTTTCCTCCCCGACTGTTCTGCCTTCGGTCCGGTTCGCGCCGTCCGTCATTTCGGAAGCCCGCGAACGCGGCCGGGCGTAGCCGTTCAACTTTCAGGAAGGCAAGCAAGGTGCCACACGGAATGAACTGCGGAGGAAGCCTGTATCGCAATGCGGGATCGCGGTTTACAAGGACAAGGTGAGCATTCGCCGATGGTACGGGCCGAGAGCGAGTGTCGACGGTTTCGACGCGACTCTCGCGTCGAAAACCCCACGGCTCGCACTATGTGATTCTGAGAGCTTGGTTTAGCAGTGGCGTCGAAGGATTCGACAGCGCACCGTGGAGTTTTTCGACGATGTCAGCCCTTCTGCTGTGGGCTTCGTGATCAGTGTTCGGCGCGACCGTTCCGTTCCCGGACGTGACGCGAGGCCGCTCGAGCATCCGTGCTCTGAGCGAACGGATCTCGTGTCGAGGCCCTTGCTCGAGCAACCTCACCTCGGCACTTTGCGCTCGCACCGCATATCGTCCGAGTCAGCGGACGGTAGACCTGCGGTTTCGGTGCGTGTTCACCTGCTCTCAGTGAGATCAGCTTTGGATGCCGACAAGGGGCCCAGTCCGGCCGCCGTACGCCCAATAATGGATCGCCCGCTCGCACGGGTACTCGTGGTGCTGGGGCTCCTGTTCATCTTCCTGCTGGGCGTAAACGGCCTCGGCGACGCGTTCAAATCCCTGGGGCGTGGGCTGCTCGATTCGTTCTTCGCTGCCACTGAGAATCCCTTCATGGGGCTCATGGTGGGTATCCTCGCTACGACTCTGGTCCAGAGCTCTTCGGTTTCCACGGCCCTGATCGTTGGACTCGTCGCGGCGCCCGAAAACGCCCTGCCCATCGCCAACGCGGTTCCCATGATCATGGGCGCCAACATCGGCACGACGGTAACGAACACGCTGGTCTCCATGGCTCACATCGGGCGGAAGGACGAGTTCTACCGTGCCTTTTCGGTGGCGACCTGTCATGATTTCTTCAACTTCATGGCGGTCGTCGTTCTGCTGCCGCTCGAAATGGCGACGGGCTACCTGCAGAAGACCGCAACCTGGCTGTCTTCGTCTCTCACCGGGTTCGGTGGCGTCCAATATGACAGCCCGATCAAGGGGGCCCTGAAGGCGGCCTTAAAGCCGATCAAGGGGGCCATACATTGGGTCACGGACTCCGAGCGACTCCAGGCGGTCCTCCTCATTCTCATTTCGGGCCTTCTGATCTACTTCGCCCTGCTCTTCCTGGTTAAGGTGATGCGCGCCTCGATGAGCTCCCGTGTCGAGACCATGGTTTCGCGGGGGCTTTACCGCTCTCCGGTCGTCGCGATCATACTAGGCATCATCGTGACCGTGATGGTGCAGTCGAGTTCGATCACGACGTCGCTCCTGGTTCCTCTCGCCGGCGCGGGCCTGATCACGCTCGAACAGGCGTTTCCGATCACGATCGGGGCGAATATCGGCACCACCGTAACCGCATTCCTTGCCGCGCTCGCCGTCACGGGTCCCAACGCGATCGCGGGGCTCACGATCGCCACGGTCCACCTTCTGTTCAACCTGAGCGCCACCGCCCTGATCTATCCCGTCAAGAGAGTGCGTGAGATTCCATTGAACGCGGCGCGACGCCTGGCCCGGATTGCCGTCAGGTCCAAGGCCCTTGCTATCGCCTATGTCCTGGTCCTTTTCTATGGTCTACCCGCCCTGTTCGCTTTCCTGAACCGGGTTCTGTAATCGGAGGTACGTGATGCTGAAGGAACTGCTAAGCATCTTCCGCACCGGTGAGCCGTTGGCCGAAATGGGAGAGAAGTTTTCGAAGATGTTGGGGCTGACCTACGACATGACGATCGTCGCGGGTGAGGTCTTCTTTTCGGACGCGCTCCAGGCCGACGCCCGGACCACGGTCTACAAGACCGACGTCAAGGTCAACAAGTTGGAGAGGAAGATCCGCAAGCAGGTCATCGCCCATCTCTCGCTCGCTTCCGGAAGATCTTCGGTTCCCTATTGCTTGCTCCTCATGAGCCTGGTAAAGGACGTCGAACGCATCGGCGACTACGCCAAGAATCTCGCCGAAGCGCGGGACTACCATCCCGCGGCCCTCCCCGATGATGAGATCATCCAGGAGATGAGAGAGATCCGCCGGGAGATCGAGGGCGGGTTCGCGGAGATCGGTACGGTATTCGAGTCGTCCGATCACGAACGCGCCGTGGAGTTGATACGTGAAGGCCGCGATTTGACCCGTCGTTGCGACGCGGTGGTCGGGCGGGTGGCGCGCAGCGACTACTCGGCCGCGACGGCGACCTGTGTCGTCATGGGGGCGCGATTCTACAAGCGGATAGCGGCACATGTATTGAACGTTTTGTCGAGCGTCGTCATGCCTCTGCACAAGCTCGACTATTATGACGAGAAGAGGATGGCGGAAGTTGTCGACGAGGACTAGTGCGCCTCAAGGGTAGATCAGATGGCGGGCCCGAACCATCCGAAAGGCGGCGAGCCCGCCGGCCCACTCGTTGACTATGCCATGGACATCCCTTCCTTCCTCCAGCGCAATCCGTAGTCGATCAGTACCCGCCAGCCGGTCGAAAGCGGCGGGTCGCCAGCCCCAGGCCGTATCCGCCGTCTCCCGGATGGCCACCAGGAGAGCCAGAGCGGTTCTGGTCGGATCGTACCGGCGGCGGTCTGTCACCTCGAGTCTGATGCCTGGGATCGACACCCCCTCGTACTTCGAGTCACCCGCTCCTCGCGGGGTGAACCGGGTCGGAGTCAGCCGCACTCCAGCGAGATCTCCATCCGAAAGACGTGTCAGCACATCGTCCGGCTCGAGCCAGGTCGCCCCGATCACCTGAAACGGTCTCTCGGTGCCCCTACCCACAGAGAGGTTCGTCCCTTCGAACAAGCATGTGCCCGGGTAATGCGAAGCGCTCTCGAGACTCGGCATGTTAGGGGACGTAGGAATCCATGGAAGGCCCGTGTCGTCCGCCCACTCGGACCGGCGCCAGCCCTGCATGGGGATCACGTGGAGC
>JABDQB010000039.1 GCA_013042495.1 Gemmatimonadota bacterium | reverse complement strand
TTGAACCGGCGTACGAGGGCCCGAGCCTCGGGCTCCGCCGAGGCCAGCGCGGTCTTCAGAAGGTCGCGAAGAAGCTCGTCCTGGTGAACGCGGGTCTCACGTTCGTCGAGGACCCGAAACGTCGGATCGATCTCGAGACGCAGCGCGTGTTCCCGCAGGAGCTCGGCGCAGAAGGCATGGATGGTTCCCACCGAGGCGCTGTCGATCTCCCAGCGAAGCTCCGCGCCCCGCTCCGAAGCCTCGATCTCGCTGCGCAGCTTCTTCTTCAAGTCGTACGCGGCCTTCTCGGTAAAGGTGATCGCCGCGATCTGGTCGAGCCGGCAAGGTGACGGGCAGGCGGGCAGCGGCACCTGCTGCTCTCCGTGCCGCCCCGCTTCGAGGCCGAGGAGCCAGAGGATCTTGCCCACCACCGTCGTGGTCTTCCCCGTGCCGGCGCTCGCCGCTAGCAGGACGTCTCCGCTCGCCGTGACGGCAGCGGCCTGCTCCTCGGTCCAGTGAACGGTGCGAATCGCCATCGCTTACTCCGACAGCCGATCGAAGCGAGTTCCGTCGACCAGGCTCGCCTCACCGCGGGTCACGTCGCGGCCGGGCTGCCACCGGGCGATCGGCGCTGACCCCGCCTGGACCGCCTCGAACAGGCCCGATCTGACCCGGGCGGGAATGGACAGAGCCAACCGGATGATCGGCTCGACCCGACTGAACTTGAGCTCGTACTTGTTGGCCGGGTTTCCCGGCTGCTGAATGCCGCGGTATCGGGCGGAGTCCACGGAGCCCAGGCCCAGACTGTCCACAGCCATCATGTAGAGCGCCGTCTGAAGGAGTGCCCCGTCCTGGTAACCCTTCTGCCGGGGCAGGCTCGCCAGTCCGCTCTTGTAGTCCAGGACTCGTAGCACGCCCCCCTGCGCTCCCCCGTGTCGGTCCACCCGGTCCACGCGACCGCGCAGCAGCAGCCGCGCCGGGTCGCCGTTCACATCCAGACCTTCCAGCGCGATGGGAGGCTGGTCGTCGAACCCGAACTCCAGCTCCACCGCAATCGGCTTTTCGCCCTTCTTCGAGAGATAGGCAAGCTCCCATTCGAGGTAGGCCCTGACCTTTTCGCGCACGTCCTGCCGGGTGACCTCCCAGAGCGCCTCGAGGCCGAGCCATTCGTCCCGGTCCGCCTCCAGCTCTGCGATGACCCGGTCGGCGACCGCAGCGAAGGCGCTTGCGGCCCTCTCATCGAAGGCAGGAGGCAAGCTCTCGAGCAGGACGCCGTAGAAGCCCTCCAGGATTCCGTGCGCCGCGTTGCCGAACGTCAGCACGCTGGTCTCCTCGTCCGCCTCCGCGACCTCTTCCAGGCCCAAAACCCGGTCGAGCAGAAAATCGAACGGACGCTTGCCGTACTTCTCCAACTGGCTCGACGACCACGGATAGTCCGGGCCGAATTCCCGCTCCAGCACCTCGAGAACCGCCGGGTCCCGGAGTTTCCCGTTCCAGGCCGTGGGCCGCAGGGAAATGGGACGATCGATGCCGAAGACGACCTCGGGAGCAAGATCGGTCTCAGTCCCCTCACCGGCCGCGCCGCCCAGATCGGTCTCGCGATGCACGTAGCCGTCGAGTCCGCCCGATCGCAACTCGTCGGCAAAGGCTCCCAGCACCGCTCGCCTGAGCGCATCGGGATAGGATGTCTCGAACTCACCTCGCTGCCCTGCTCGCCGGACCCGCTTGAGCAGAACGGCCTCCGCTCGCCGCTGCTGGACCGGACTCACAGGCACTCGATCGGGCGGCACGTCAACGCCGGGCTCCTGACCGGACTCCAGGTCCAGGGTCCGCGGCAGCTCCGTGGTGGTGTCGTGGGCCGGGACCATCAGCGACGGAAGCCTTGGCACTCCGCTCGAATCCGTCGTTCGGTAGGTCAGGGTCACGTTTTCGCCTCTGGTGATCGAACGCCACAGTGTTCTCTCACGGCGCATGGCCTCCGACCGGTCGGTCAACGGCAGGCCGCGCCCACGCAGGAGGCGTCTCTCGTCGTCCGAAAAGACTCCCAGAGAGGTAGGCGTGCGCGGAAACACCCCGTCGTTCGCGTGCACGACGAAGGTGTGGCGGAACGGGCTCAGGGAAGCCTCGTGTGCCTCCAGTACTTGCACGCCCTCCTTGAGGGGGGTGGAAAGGGCCAGCTCGTTGGCTTCCAGGAGCCGGCGAAGTCGTTCGTACCAGTCCACCGGCGACAGGGGCTCATTCGACCGGACGAGGTCGCGCCACTCGCGAAGCAGCCGGACCAGGTGCTCGACGCCCCGCTGGTCCAGCCGAACGATGTCCCAGCGATCGCCGACCGGAACGCAGAGCCGCGACCTCAGGTCGAATCGCCGCCCCTCCAGCGTGTCCAATGTGAGATCGATCCAGTCCGTCTCGGGGCGTGAGCCCGCCAGAACCGCTACCTGGTCCAGGAACTCCAGAAACGCGGGCATGTCCGCGGTGAGCCGGCGTCTGGACACTCCCTTGCGACGCCAGCGGCGACTGTCATCTCCCGCCATCTCTTCGGCCAGGCGCTCCAGCCCCGCGCCCCATGCGGCGAGTCCTTCGACCCGTCGAGCGGCAGCAAGTACGTCTACGGGCCGCAAGTCCACTCCTGGCGAGAAATAGGGACTCGCGAGCAACTGACGCAGCCGTTCAAACGTCCATCCGTCCGCCTCCGCGCGCAGCAACTGCAATAGCGCCTTGAGAGCGGGAATCTCGGCAAGCACGGTCCGAAGCCTGGCGGTCGAGGGAACTCCGACGCGCTCGAGCGCGGTGTGCAGCATACGCGTGTCCCGGTGGCCGGACCGGGCAACGACGGCGACCTCGTGCGGCTCCACCTCCTCTTCCGCCAGCAGCCGCTTGACCCGCCGCGCCACCCATGCGGCTTCCCGAACCGAGTCGGGCGCGGGCTGCACGAACGGGGGCCCGGAAGCCGGGCTGATCTCGCCGACGACCTCGAGCCCCCCCGTGGCCATATCCTCCCACTCGGTGGGCTCGTCTTCGAGGGGCAGGTAGACTCGGACTTCCACTTCATGCTGCTCGGCCAGGGCGCGGAACAACCGCTGCCGGGTCTTCAGAGAGGTCACTCCGAAGACGTGAAGTCTGGCAGCCCCGCGAACGGCAGCGGGCAATCCGCCCTCCTCGACGCGGCGAGCGACCATCGCGTGGATGGAACGCGGATCGTAGAGCTGCCGCCCCTCCAGTTCCGCGAGGAACGCCTCGTAGGTGTCGGCCACCCAGTCGTTGCGTCTCCGCGTAAACTCGTCCCTGGCCAGCGGAATCAGCGCTTGCCTCAGGCTCTCCGGCGTCACCCCTTCCGGCAGCAGCTCGCTGAACACCCGATCCAGCATGTGGGTGCCAGCCGGACCCCGTTCCCTCCCCGCCGTCCGCCCGCCCACCCGTAGAGCGGTCTGCCCCGCCAGGCGCGCCACGAGCATTCGTCCCGTGAGGATTCCCACCGGACGGGCCTCGATGCCGAACATGTGCCTGAGGTCGGAGAAGAAGGCCGTCGGCGGATCCAGCCAGCCCTGGATACCTCTGGCTGCCGCCGTCTGCCACAGAACATCCCGCTGGACGCGGTGGGTAAGAAGCAGGAAGTCCGGGTAACCCGCGGGTCCGGGCACGTCGCCGACGGCGTCGAGAAACGACTCCGAGCAGGCCGTCCACAGCGCGGCATTCGTGTCCGAACGAACGAGTCGAAGGGGCATCGCATCAACTTATCACGCCCATCCGACGGGTGGCAGACCCCTGGCCCTGCCTCTTGCGGCCGGCGTGCGCTTAGATTATGGTCATAATGGTCAGTATGACCATACTGTTCCACACTCTGCGAGGAGGACCTGCGTGTCCCGAACACTCTCCGTAGCACAGGCCAAGGCCACTTTCGCGGCTTGCGTGCGCTGGGCCGAGGACGGCGAACCGATCATCATCAGTCGACACGGCAAACCGGTGGCGGCGCTGGTCCAGGCGGCCGACGTGGAGAAATTGACACGGCTGCGAGAGGCGGGCCCCGAGGGCGGTCTTGCAAGCCTCGCCGGTGGCTGGAGGGGTTCAGAAGAGCTCGCGCGCCTCGTGCGCCGGAACCGACGCTCCCGCTGAGCCAACGGGACAGCGCCTTCCCTGCTTCCCGGGTGTCGTCCATGGGGCGGCCCCCGGGCCGGGGCAGGTGTCTCCGATCATGACGGCTTACCTGTTTCATGCCGACGCCATCGCTGAAGCGCTGCGTCCGCAGCCTCGCCCGGCGTACGTCGAGTGGTTGCGTTCCCTGCCTCGGGAGGAGCAGTTCACGAGTGCGGTGTCCGTGGCGGAGCTGTATCGAGGGGCCGACGAGTCCCGGGATCCAGCGGGTAACATCAGGCACATCGAGGAACGGGTCCTCCCGGCCGTGACCGTTCTGCCCTTCGACGTCGCGACGGCACGGACCTTCGGTGAGCTGAAGGCCGAGCTGGCCGCGGCGACCGACCTACCTACCCGGGAGCTCCAGGTCGCCGCGACCGCCCTGTATCACGGGCTGGAGCTCGTCACCGCGCGAACCGGACGCTTCCGGCAGGTACCGCACCTCAAGGTCCGTCCGCTTCCCCGCTCCCGCCGCACTCCTTGATTCGACCGGGTCACCGATTACTCTGGTAACGGGAACGGCTGGCTCACCGGGCGGCAAATGACCCGCTGGTGGGCCGGCAAAGCACTCGAGGAGGCGACGATGGCGGAAACTCCAAATCACGCCGCGGGGACCTTTTGCTGGGTCGAGTTGGGATCGAGCGACCAGGGGGCGTCGCGATCCTTCTATTCGGCCCTCTTCGGGTGGGAGGTGGAGGACCTTCCGATGTCCGAGACTTCCACCTACACCATGTTCCATAAGGGCGGCAAGTACACGGCCGCTCTATACCAGGTCGATCCCAAACTGCCGAACGCGGCGCCTGACTGTTGGGCAGTGCACGTGGCCGTGGACTCCACCGATGAGGCGGCGGAGAAGGCCGGGAGCCTGGGCGGCCTGGTGCTCGCCGAACCTTTCGACGTGTTGGAAGCGGGACGCGTGGCCGTGCTCCAGGACCCGACCGGTGCCGTATTCTCCATCTGGCAACCGCGCGATCATACTGGCGTTGGATTGAAGAGCGAGCACGGCGCGCTGTGCTGGAACGAACTGCTTACCCGCGATACCGGGACGGCCCGAGAGTTCTACGGAGGGCTGTTCGGGTGGACCGCGCACGAGCAGGAGATGCCGCCGCCGACCGGCATCTACACGAGCTTCCTGCTCGGAGAGGTGCCGGCGGGCGGGATGATGCAGATTCAATCCGACTGGGGGGAGGTGCCGACGCATTGGGCCACCTACTTCTCGGTCGACGACTGTGATTCGACCGTGCAGAAGGCGGTCGAGCTCGGCGCGACGACGATGGGCCCGACGATGGATATCCCCGGAGTCGGCCGATTCGCGTGGCTGGCCGACCCGCTCGGAGCCACTTTCGCCGTCATCACCCTGGCCGACCGCTAGTCCCTCGCCGGGCATACCCCGCTCGCCCGTCACGGGCGGGCGGGATCACGGCGACCGGACCCGGGTCACGGCCAGCGCCACCCGTTCTCTTTCAAGTGCCGGATCGCGTCGAGGGTATCCCGGGGGAAATCCGACTGAAGCATCCACTCGGCATAGTCCTCGTGTTCGCGCACGGGCGTTCCGGCGTGTGTTCCGAAGTTGAACACGACCTCACCGCCGGGCGCCCGCCTGAGCCGCCTCGATCGATCGACCTCGCCGGGCGGTCGGCTGCGGTCCATCAGATCGAAATCCTCCAGCGCCCAGGCGCGTTGCATGGCCCGGGCAAGCGGGAGCAGGGCTTCGGCGTCCGAAAGAGCGGAATGCGCGCCCGCGTGGTCGTGCCCCAGGAACCGCTGAACGGCCAACTCCAGCGTTCGTTTCTCGGATCGAGTCCAAACGCGGAACAAATCGATCTCCGTCATCCCGGCCAGGTCGAGTCCTCGCTCGCCGGCCCGGCGCAGCTCGGCATCGATCATGACCGTATCGTAGGTCCGCGAGTTGTAGCCCATGAGAACCGCGTCCTGAAGCATGGCCTGGACGCGCGAGGCGTGCACGGCGAAACCATCGCAGTGCGCCACGTCAGCGTTGGAAATGCCGTGTACGGCTGTCGCCGGCGGCGGAATCGAGATCCCCGGGTGGAAATGCTGGTGGAGGAGTACGAGGCCGTCCTCGGCCCGGACGATCGCCAGTTCCACGATCCGATCCTCGAGCGGGTCGAGGCCCGTGGCTTCGAGGTCCACGGCGACAACGCGTTCCCACATGATCGAGCCTCTCTTCGAGGGTTCGTAGGGGGGTGCTTCTATAGTACACTGCGCCGCCCCCAAAGTCTCGCCTCGAAACCTGTCCCGGACGGGCGTGTCTACAGTACGTTGGGGAGCGGCGGCCCGTCTCTCGTGCAGAGAGTAGTGAATGACACCTGACAGCACGCCGGTGATCAAAGGTCCGTTTCCACCCCCGGAATCGGGCGACCCGGGCGGTACACCCGCGGCGGGCCTGGGGGGTGACGCGGTCATCCTCCACCTCACCGGACCTCATCGGGGCAGTCGACAGCACCTGACCGAAGCGCGGGCGCTCGTGGGTACGGCCCGCGAGGCCGTGGTCCACTTCCCGGTCGGGGCGGATCCTGCGGTCGGCGCGCGGCACGCGGTTCTGGTGCGCGGGGACGGCGGCTGGTCGGTTCTCGAGGTCGACGGCCAGGTCTACCTGAACAGTGCCGACGTGCCCGGGCTACAGGGCCGGGAGACGCTGGTGCCCGGCGACATTCTCGAGATCGGCACCGGCGGACCGGTCATCCGATTCGTGATGCAGACCGCGAATCCGCCACCGTACAAGTCGATGAAGGAGGCGTGGCGCGACTGCGTGGACTGCGCGCGTCATGGCCGGGGGGGACTCGTCCGCCGGTTCGCGCTCTTCCTGGGCACCCTCCCCGGGGAGCTGCTCACGCGCACGTCCCCGCGGACGCGCGCGGTGGTCGGCGGGGCGTTCGCCGTGCTCCTGGTCACCGCCGGCGCTCTGGTGGCGTACGGACTGCGGCTCGAGAGCCGAATCGACGCCGAAGAGGCTCGGAGCGCGAGGGTGGCCGAGGCCCTGGCCGGCCTGGTCGGTCTCGCGGAGACAGACCCGGAACTTCGCGGTCTCGTGGCGGAATTGCAGGAAGCGCTCACCGGACGCATCGAAGCACTGGAGGAGATGAGCAGCGCGGGACGCCGCGTGGTGATGGCCGCCTCTTCGTCCGTGATCTTCGTCCAGGGCGGCTACCAGCTCGTCGAGACCGAGTCAGGCCGGCCCCTCCGGATGCTGCTCGGACCGACCGGGGCGCCGCGGATCGGACCGGGGGGCATCCCGCTGACCTCCACGGAGGGCGGCGGCCCGATATTCGAGGTGCAGTTCACGGGGAGCGCCTGGCTGGCAAGCGACGATGGCCTCCTGGTGACCAACCGACACGTGGCCATCCCGTGGAGCGAGAACGACCAGGTCGGCCCGATCTTCGAGCAGGGCTTCGAACCTCGTCTGCGTCTACTGGGCTATTTGCCGGACCGGGCCGAGCCGGTGGAGCTCGAATTCGTTGCCGCGAGCCGTGAGGTCGACCTGGCCATCGTCCGCGCAGCAGAGTTGACGGGCCGCGAGCCCCTGCCGATTGCGCGTGGCAATCCGGGGCCCGGCCAGGCGATCCTCGTGCTCGGATATCCGGCGGGGATCGACGCTCTTCTGGCCCGATCCGGGGCCGTCTTCGCGGACTCCATCATGCGGCGTCGCCCCGATTTCTGGGCCGTCGTGCGAGAACTCTCGGAGGCGGGGTTCATCCGTCCCCTGGCGACCCGCGGGATCGTGGGCCAGGTGACCCCTTCGACCGTCGCCTACGACGCCGAGACGACCCGGGGCGGCAGCGGCGGGCCCGTGCTTTCGCTGGACGGAGAAGTGGTCGCCGTGACCTTCGCCATCCTGGCCGAGTTCGGCGGATCGAATCTCGGTGTGCCGGCGAGCGAGGTCTCCCGACTTCTCGCTGAGGCCACGGGGGTCGACGTTCGCGACGCGCCATGAAGTCCGCGAGGCGGCGCAGCGCGAGACCGTTTCCAGCGCCTGCCCATCTCCACGTGTTCATGAGGATGTCGCGTCGCGGCCTGACCGGTGGCGATCCGGACCACCATCTCTGAGGTGCTATATGAATCGCTCGTATTCTCGTATGCCTATCCTCGTTGCGGGCCTCGCACTCCTCGCGGTCGTGGCCTGTGGAGAGCAGGACGTCGCCGACTCCGGGGACCTCGACTACACCGTCAGCTTCCTCGGCCGCGATGTGGACCTGGAGCCCTACTTCCAGGACTATCCCTACGGCGGCTGGAACGCCGATTTCGAGGCCGGAAAGCTGTTTTACAGGCACACGACTCCCGAGGGAACGTGGCTCATGGTCCAGGACCTGTCGGTCGGTGAGGGCACGGGCCTCGTCGATCCGGAGTCGGGCCAGCGCGTCTTCGACATCGATCTGTCGACGCGGAATCTGTGGGGCATGCGATACGACTCCATAGGCGGCGACATGATCGTCCAGGGGGACGAGAGGAACGACGAGGTGATGAACCTCTACCGGCTGTCTCTCACCGACGGCTCGCTGCAGAAGCTGACGGATGTCCCATATATCTACGGATGGGATTTCTCCAAGGACGGCCAGACGATCGGCTACATCGCCAGGCACGGCGAGACGGAGCCGTACCGAAACTGCCTCACCCTCCTCGACCTGGAATCAGGCGAATCGACCGAAGTGCTGTGCCAGGAGGGCGGCGAGTACCGGATGGTGTGGACGTCCGTCAACTTCACGCCGGCGGGCGACGGTGTGGTCATCCGGCTCAACAAGGAGGGACACCGAAGCCTGGGTACGCTGGCTTACGTGGACCTGGCGAACCCGAGTCTCGACCTTCTGCTCCCTGATGGCGTGGAGCGGCAGTCCGTGGGTTCCTACACCAAGGGATGGTTGGACGACGACAGTTTCGTCTACATCTCCGATGAGACCGGCTTCTCCAACGGATACGTCTACGATCTGGCCGCCCGGACCTCCCGTCCGCTTACCACGGTGACGGAGAACGCCTGGTTCGCTCTGCTCGAGACGGACGAAGGAACGAAGATCCTCCAGGTGCTGGCCCGTCCGCACGAGAACGTCCTGCAGG
>JABDQB010000038.1 GCA_013042495.1 Gemmatimonadota bacterium | reverse complement strand
GCCACACCCTGCTTCTGTATGCGCCCGCCTGGGGGAGCTACCGGCTGCTGGGAAGCACGCGCGACGACGCCGTGGGGGAAGCGTTCGACAAGGTCGCGCGCAGGCTTGGCCTGGGCTTTCCGGGCGGCCCGGAGATCGAGAAATTGGCTCGACAGGGAGTCGCCGGAACGTACAGGCTCCCCCGCCCGATGCTCGCAACGCGTGACGGTCCCGGGGACGCCGGGTACTTCGATTTCTCGTTCAGCGGGCTCAAGACCGCCGCTTCCCTGCTGATCGCGGACATCGAACAAGATGCCGGCGCCGATGCAGACGCGGCCGGGGCCCATGTGGCGGCGGAGTTCCAGGAAGCGGTATTGGACGTGCTGGTCGCGAAGACCCTGAGAGCGGTCGAGCACACCGGGTGCGGGCGCGTCCTTCTGGGTGGAGGGGTGGCCCGGAACGGCCCACTGCGCGACAGGTTGGCGTCGGCCCTCGAACCAGCGGGCCAGTTGTTTGCCCCTTCTCCGAGATTATCGACCGACAACGCGGCGATGGTGGCCCGGCTCGCCGAGCACAGGCTGACGGAGGGTCAGGTTCACGGGCTCGACCTCAACGCGGATCCGGCCCTGCCGTTTCCGGGTCTCTCGTAACACGAACGAAAGCAAGACATGTATCCGGAATTGATCACGCTCGACCTGCCGGTCCTCGGTCGTTTTACGATCACGACCTTCGGGGTCATGATGGCGGTGGCCTTTCTGGCCGGTTATCAGGTGATCCGGGTCGAACTCAAGCGGCAGGGCAAAGACGAGCAGATCGCGGGCGACATTCTGCTGGGCGCCCTCATCGGAGGCATCCTCGGGGCCAAGCTGTATTACGTGCTCCTGAACTGGCCGTTGACGGTCCGCGACCCGATCGGCATGCTCACCAGCCGGTCCGGACTGGTCTGGTATGGCGGTTTCATCGGAGGCGCGCTCGGGGTCATCTGGATGATCCGGCGTGCCCGCCAGTCCGTCGCGGAGCTGGCTGACGTGGTGGCCCCGGGACTCGCCCTCTCTTATGCCCTGGGCCGGATCGGCTGCTTCCTCGTGGGTGATGACTACGGCCGCCCGACGGACAGTTGGGTGGGAATCGCCTTTCCGAACGGCCAGCCGCCATCGACGGCCGGTAACCTCCGGCGCGGCTTCGGAGTGGATATCCCGGCTGAAATCCCGGATGGCCAGGTCCTATCGGTCTACCCGACACAACTCTTCGAGACGGGCATCTCGCTGTTGATCTTCTTCGTGCTGTGGAGACTCCGGTTCCGCGACAAGACGCCGGGGTGGCTGTTCTCACTATGGCTCGTGCTCGCGGGGCTCGAGCGACTGTTCGTCGAGTTCTTCCGCGCCAAGGATGACCGTTTCTTCGGCGCCCTGTCGCTGGCGCAGGTTCTCAGCATCGGGTCCATCGGCCTGGGAGTATGGCTCATGAATCACCTGGGATCCGGTGCGCGGGAGGCCTCGCGGAAGTGAAGAGAGCCTGGCGCACGATAGCGGTAGGCGTCGTCTTCATCGCGACGGGCTCCACCGACGCTGCCAGCCAGAGTTTCGCGGACCCTGAAGTCGTCCAGATTACGTTTGAAGGGAACTCCGCGTTCTCCGATGGCGACCTCGAGAACGCGATCCTGACCCGGGAGACGCACTGCCGCACCTTCCTCTTCGTCTTCCCGCTTCCCCTCTGCCCCCTGACAGACTGGGGCCTCGCGCACATTCGCGAATACCTCGATGAGGGGGAGATGCCCCTGGACGTGCTGAGGCTCCGGCTATACTACCGGCAACGCGGCTTCCGGGCGGCGACGGTCGATACAACGGTCGCGCGCGACGAGAACACCGTTCGAATCCAGTTCGACGTGGTGGAAGGGGAGCCAACCCGGATCCGGACCCTGAGCGTCGTTGGCGGCGAAGACCTTCTCGATTCGGCCGCTGTAGCCGGGGACCTGCCCCTCGCGGTGGGCGACCCTCTCGACCTCGTGGCCCTCGGGTCCGGGGAGCGGGCCCTGGCCGAGCGTCTGCGCAAGGGCGGGTATGTCAACGCCCAGGTGCTTCGCGAGTATTTCATACCCACCGAGTCCCTCGAGGCGGACGTGGTCCTCCGGGTGGAGCCGGGTCCGCGGGTCAGGGTGGGCGAAGTCACCATCGTCGGCTCGGGCGAAGTGGGCGACGGGGTGATCCAGGAGCTCGTCCGGTTCAGGTCCGGCGACTGGTTCAGTGAGGACCGAATCGTCGAGAGCCAGCGCAGCCTTTACGGTCTGCAGGCTCTCCGCTGGGCCAACATCTCGTCGCAGCGACGCGCGGACACCGACACGTTGATCGATCTGCGCGTCGAAGTCGCGCCCGCGCCGAAACGATCCATCCAGACTGGACTCGGTCTCCAGACCGACGAGTGCGTACAGGGGCAGGCCAGCCTGATCTACCGGAACTTCCTTGGCGATGCCCGGATTCTCAGGTTCACCGGTCGGGTATCCAACCTTCTGGCGAGCGAGCTTCAGGGCGAGTTCCCATGCACCGATGTCAGTACGAACGAGGTCTACCAGGAGCTGAACTACCTGCTCGATGTGGGTTTCGAGCAGCCTGTGTTCTCGGACGGTCGCAACAACCTGCGGGCAAGCGTATTCGTCGAGCGTGAGACCGTGCCGGACCTGTACGTGAGGAACGCCGTCGGAGGCCAGGTGGCGTTCAGCCGGCGGCTGCAGCGCCGGATGCAGCTGACCCTGGGCTATCAAGCAGCGCTCACGTCGTTCGCCGAGGAATCGGCCGATATCTACTTCTGCATCAACTTCGGCGTGTGCGACCCCGAGGACATCCAGGTTCTCTCCGACGCCAACTGGTTGTCCCCCATCACCGCCCTGTGGACCTACGACCGGACGGACAACCCTTTCGCGGCGACGCGAGGTTGGTATCTGGCTGTCGAATTCGAGAACGCGGGCGATCTGACTCTCTCCGATTACCAGTACACGCGGGGTACGATCGACGGCGCCGTCTTCCGACAACTCTCTCCGACGGTCGTCCTCGGGGCTCACCTGCGGACCGGGGCGATTCTGCCCTACTCGGGCAACGTGTTCGAGGGGAACGTCTCGTCGGACGCCATCGTTCATCCGCAGAAGCGCTTCTTCGCCGGTGGACCGCAGAGCGTCAGGGGTTTCGGACTCAACCTGCTCGGACCGACCGTGCTCGTTCTGGAAGAGTCCGACTGCAGTGGATACGCCAGCCTGGCCGAGTGCGCCCAGGACGTCTCGCCGACCACCTTCAACGAGCGTCCGCTGGGCGGGAATGCGGTGTTCGAGGGGAGCATCGAGGCGAGGTTCAGGGCTGGCAACAGGTGGTCGGTAGCCGGTTTCATCGACTTCGGCCAGGTCTGGAACGATGTAGACGACCGTACGCCTATCGTGGCCACCCCGGGGGCGGGGGTTCGATTCAGCAGCCCCGTCGGTCCGCTCCGACTGGACGTCGGGTACAATCCGACAGGACAGAAGCTGAAGCCGGCCGTCGTGGTTCTGGACGACGGATCGATCGTTGAGGTCCCGGCTCCGGTGGCCTACAACCCCTTTACGTGGGACGATCCGTCGACCCTGACCGAGATCTGGCGCCGCACCCGTATACAGTTCTCGATCGGCGAGGCTTTCTGACGTGACGCCCGCGATGAAGGGAGACCGGAGCCGGAGGGAGGCGCGAGCCTCCGAATTCAGGGCTCCGTTCGGCATGCCCCGGCGGTGGTGGCATCTGATCAAGGTGATCGGGCGTTCCGCGGCCGTACTGGTCGGCCTTGCAAGTCTGACGGCTGCCGGCGCGGTCCTGTTGCTCAGCCAGACGGTAGTCGGGCGCGCCGTCGTGGCCACGCAGATCGAGCGCTTGTTGGCGGACGTGGTCAACGGAGAGGTTCGGGTCGGACCGATTCTCGGCGGCAACATGCTGACCCGGGTCCATCTGGCTCACTTCGAGATACTCGAGTCCGGTGGGACACCGTTCGTCCAGCTCGACAGCGTGCGAGTGAACTACAATCCCCTCGGCTTCCTTGTCGGGACCTACCGATTCAACAACGTCACGGTGCAGCGGGCGCGCGTATCGCTGCTGCAGGCGCCGGACCGGACCTGGAACTTCGACCGCCTGTTCGGTGATGATCCTTCGCAGCCGGAGTTGCCCGCCGATTCCGCCATGGCGGCTGACTCCACGGCCGGACCGAGCCGGACGAAGGTCCTCCTCACAGATCTCGACATCAGGCGCGGCAGCCTCCTGGTCACCACGCCGTGGGCAGCCGATCGGCAGGGAGCTGCCAGGGACTCGCTGGTCGCGCAGGGATTGCGAGGAGACAAGTTGTGGCGTGTCGTGCGAGCCGGGCCTGGGCGTTGGGTGCGCGAAATACGACTCGACTCTCTTTCCGCCGGCTTCCCGCTGATCCGCATTGTCGATCCCGTCCGGCCGTTCCGCATCGAAACGACGGAGATGGCGACCGCCGCGTCCGTCGTGACCCAGACCCTGGGCATCCGCCGGTTCGACGGCAGCGCCACCTTCCGGGACACGATCGCCGTCGAGGTCGCGACGCTGGAGACCGGAGAAAGCTCGCTGTCGGGTTCGGGCTGGATCGTGCCCGCGGATCCAGAGCAGTTTCGCTTCGGGCTCGACGCGGATCCCATAGCGTTCAGCGATCTCAGGTGGCTGCCGGTGCCGATGCCAGCGCGAGGAGACGGCCCTGCCCGGATCGATCTGTGGACGAGGGGCGAAGTGATCGTCGTCGACGTGTCGGGAGCGGACGCTCGCTCGGGCGACTCGCGCGCTCGCGGATCGTTTGTGTTGGCGCTCGAGAACGTGCCTCGCTTCGAGAGCCTGGATCTCCTCCTTCAGCCGCTGCGTCTCCGTCTGGTTGACGAAGTCCTGGAGCGTGATTCCCTGATCGATGGGTATATCACGGGAACCGTCAACGGCACGGGACCCTTGGACCTGATGCAGATCAGGGCCGACCTGACGCTTACCGACCTCGACGACACTGTGAGGCCATCCTTCGTCACGGCGGTCGGGGGCCTCTCCATCGTCGAGCCTCGCGACATGCAGGACCTCGAGCTGGCGTTTCTGTCGTTCGAGCCCCGTTGGACGGCCATCGTCGGCATCACCCACCTGCTGCGCGGAAGGCTGGAAGGCCGCACCACGCTGACGGGAACGGTGGGCCAGTGGTTCGACTTCGATACCGACCTGGTGCAGCAGCTCCCGTCCGGTCAGGCATCGCGTTAGTCGGGGGCCGGCAGCGTGGTCCTGCGCGAC
>JABDQB010000034.1 GCA_013042495.1 Gemmatimonadota bacterium | reverse complement strand
GGCGGGGACTGCGAGTCGTGGCCGACACCGAAAACACGAGGTCGGTTCGGCGCTGCAACAGCGCCTTCCGCACCGTCGTCTTACCACCACCCGATGGTCCCGCGAGGACGATCGGAAAGAGGTGGGACGGCGCCGGTCTCACGGAGTTCGCCTCACTCTACGTTCTCGTTCTGCTCCCTGAGCGATTCGAGCTCGTTCTTCATCTCCACTACGATCCGGGCGATTGTGGCATCGTTCGCCTTAGAGCCGATCGTGTTGACTTCGCGTAGCAGTTCCTGGCCGAGAAAACTGAGTCGCTTGCCGACCGGCTCCTCGGATGGCGATCCCAGGAGATCCCGGAAAGCCTCGAGGTGCGCCCGCGCCCGGACCAGCTCCTCGGAAACGTCCCACTTGTCAGCTATGAACGCGATTTCGCGCGCGAGCCGGTCCGGATCGACCTCTATGTCCTGCGCAAGTTCTCGAATCGACCGCCTGAGACGCTCGCTCTCCCGCTCGAGTCGCCGCGGAGCCAGGGTCTCGACCTCGGAAAGTCCGGCGAGCAAAGCTCCGACCCGTGCCGTGAGATCATCGGCCAGCCGCTCTCCTTCCCGCACCCGCATTTCGACCAGTTGAGCGACTGCCGCGATCGCAACCTCACGCAGAGCGCCCTCCGAGACGGTCTCTACCGGATCCGACGAAGCCTCGACAAGCAGGCGGTCACAGCGACCGACCAACCCGATATCCACCTCCCCAGCGAGGCCCCACCGTTCCTGCAGGTCTCGCAGAGCATCTACGAAAGCCCGGGCGCGCACTTCGTCCAGCCGAAAGACGGGAGCCGAAGCGCCCGCGCCTTCTCCAGCAGGCGAACCCAACCGCAGGGTGACATCGACGTGCCCCCTGCTCACGCTCGCCGCAATTTCCTCGCGGAGAGCTTCTTCCCACCGCTCCGTCCCGGGCGGAATACGGAAGTGGAGTTTGAGGTGCCGCGAGTTCACCGACCTGAGCTCCAGACTCAGGTCCACACCGTCGGCTGTCCCGGACGCCGATCCGAATCCCGTCATGCTGCGTATCATAAGAACCGATAAGTATATCGTTTTCGGGTCAATTCAGGAACTCCCATTTGACTCCGAACACGGATCGACGAAGCGGAAACGCGAGCCCGGGCACGTCCTGACCCGCAGCCGCCGTGAGGTTCTCAAACCGCCAGTACACCCTCACGCCCAGAATCCTGATCATCAGATTCCAATCGACAAACGTATAAGAGGGGACGGAAACGGGGTTCTGGCTGGCAGAGCCCGGCGCCGGAGCCGTGAGCATCGCGTCCCGGTAGTTCAGACCAAATGAGGCGCTTACCTCGAGCTCTTCCTCGAAGAACGAGTCGTGCCAGAAGAGCTCGGCCCGGGACACGCTCTCGGGCACGTAGAGTGGATCCGTGCCGTCCAGGACGTTGGAGTAGCGATAGAAGCCCCTGAGTACGATGGGTGCCACGTTCTCCAGAACCAGCCCGAGCGGAATGACCGGACCTGAAAAGCCGGCTTCCGCCAGGCCGAGTTCGATCGCCTCACCCGGGCCCTGCTCCCGATCGAACACCGCCCCGAAAGGCAATTGTCGGCTCAACTTCTGGTACTCTCCGCGACCGGAAAACGCGAACGGCCCGAGATGCAGCGCTAAACCGGCCGCCCCCACGTCGAACGACACGGAATCGGATCTCTCGAGGGTAGGGTAAGCAACGCCTCGTGTGCCGGTCGCACCATCCAGTGTCAGCCGAAGCCGCACCGGCCTCAGTGCAGCGGAGAGGCCCGCCCTGAACTCCGAAGTGCCGAAGTCGTTCCAGGTGCCCAGCCGCCCCCCCGCATTGAGCGAAAGCCACGACAGAACCTCGTAGCCCGCGTCGATATCCAGGTCCGCGATCGGGTATGCGGAATCGTCCCACAGCCGAAAGGCTGCCCGGAACCAGCCGTCCTCCGCTTCTCCGGACAATCGAAACCCGCCATTGGCCACTTTTCGGATGCTCTCTCCATCCGAACTGAGACTCGTGGTGCCGGCAAATGCCTCCGCCTGAACATGGTCGCCGAGATTTCCCCTTCCGCGGACGAAAAGCTCCGTCCGGTTGAAGTCCTCGGCGTCGTAGACCGTGCGCTCCATCTTCTCGGTCACCCAGTGCAGCTCGAGACCGGCGTCTCCGCCACCGGGCAGCCACTCCACTCTGCCCCAGAAATTGAAGTCGCTCGATGGGTAATCCCCGCCCGTATCGAGGAGATCGATGGACGTGCCCAGGTTGAAGTTCCGGCCCATTCCGTTGCTGAAAAGCAACCGCAAGCGACTCAATCCGGGATCGCCCGTCCCCCCCG
>JABDQB010000029.1 GCA_013042495.1 Gemmatimonadota bacterium | reverse complement strand
GTCCGGCCCGAGGTGCTGGCGATACCCATCATCGCTCTGACCCTGATGGACCCGTCACAGTATGAACGGATTCCCACCGAGGAAGAGGGAGTCGAACAGGAAGCAGAGGTATCCGCGGAGGAGACCGGTTCGGAGAGCACGAACCGCGCAGCGGACGCCGAGCCCATAGAAGGCGTATATGTCGTGGACGGCGACCAGGTCCGTTTCCGCCCGGTCGAAGTCGGGATCGCGGGCGACAATTACTTCGAGGTCCTGTCGGGACTCGAAGAAGGTGAGACCGTGGTCTCGGGAACCTACCAGGCGATCCGGGAGCTGGAGGACGGCGCCCTGGTTCGGATCGAGGGACAGGGCGACCAGAACGGCCCCGGGGCCGAAGACAGCGAGGGCTAGATGAGCGCCGCAAACGACATCGTGATTCAAACTCACGGTCTCAAGAAGCACTATGTGATGGGATCCGAGACGGTTCGCGCTTTGCGTGGCGTGGACGTGAGCATCGAGCGAAACGAGTACATCGCCATCATGGGCCCATCGGGGTCTGGCAAGTCCACGCTGATGAACCTCATTGGCTGCCTGGACACACCGACCTCGGGGGAATACGTCCTCAACGGTCAGCCCGTCCAGGACCTCGACGATGACGAACTGGCGCGGATTCGCAATCGCGAGATCGGATTCGTCTTCCAGACCTTCAATCTCCTGCCGCGCGCCAGCGCCCTGCACAACGTGGAGCTACCGCTGATCTACGCCGGCGTGTCGGCCCGGGAGAGGATCAAACGGGCGAAGACGGCACTCGAGCAGGTGGACCTGGCCGATCGTATGAATCATAAGCCCAACGAGTTGTCGGGCGGTCAGAGGCAGCGGGTAGCCATCGCGCGGGCTCTGGTCAACAGTCCGTCGATCATCCTGGCGGACGAGCCGACCGGTAATCTCGACTCGGTCACCTCCGAAGAGATCATGACCGTGTTCGACGCCCTGCACGACGCCGGGCAGACGATCATCATGGTCACGCACGAACCCCACATCACGGCGCATGCGGAGCGGGTGATCACCCTGAGAGACGGGATGATCGAGTCACACGACGCTCCGCGCGTGCCGCAGACGGTCTGAGAGCTAGAGGAGGCCGAGGGCACACGTGAGGATCCTCGAAGGCATACGCATCGCCCTGCAGCAGATCTGGGCTCACAAGCTCAAGTCGGCGTTCACGCTCGTCGGCGTGATCATCGGAATCACCTTCCTGATCGCCGTCATCACAGTGGTCGAAGGCATGAACCGGTACGTGCAGGATGATTTTGCCGGCGCGATATTCGGGGTCAACACGTTTTCGGTGGTGCGCAGGAACCAGGTCCAGACCGGATCCGACAGCCAGGAGCAGCGCAGGCGGCAGGCCAGGAACCCGTATCTCACCATGCACGACGTGGAGGTGGTCAGGCAGGCCGTGCCGCACGCGTGGCGCTTCGCCTACAGCGTCGATCGGGGATTCAGGCAGGTTTCCTACAACGAGCGAAGCCGGAAGAACATCCGGGTCATCGGTGGCTCGGATGGCTACGAGACCATGCAAGGCTGGGACATCGCCGAGGGGCGCGGAATGTCCCCTCTGGACGAGCGGAAGTCGCTCAAGGTGGCTGTCATCGGAGCCGACATCGCCGAGAGGCTGTTTCCGGACGGCGGCGCGACAGGAAAGCGCATCCGACTGGGAGCGACCCGGCTCGAGGTGGTGGGCGTATGGGAGAGGCAGGGTGGCCTGCTCGGCGTGATTCGTGACGCGTCGGTGCTGGTCCCCATCTCCACGTTCCGCGAGACGATGGCATGGCAGCGTGATCGCATCGGTGAGATCACGATCAAGGGCCGCACTCCGGAGGAGATGCAGGCCTCCATCTACGAGGTGGAAGCGGCCTTGCGTCGTGATCGGACGCTGCGGCCGGGAGAGGAGAACAACTTCTGGATCCAGACGTCCAGCGACCTCCTGAGTACGTGGGAGACGATCAACAGGATCCTCTTCGCGGCAATTCCCGGACTCGTGTCGATCTCGCTCGTGGTGGGCGGGATCGTGATCATGAACATCATGCTGTTGTCGGTGGCGGGACGGATCCGGGAGATCGGCGTGCGGAAGGCGCTCGGAGCGCGACGCCGGGATATCCTGCTGCAGTTCCTTGCCGAGTCATCTACGCTATCCGTGGCCGGCGCCGCCATCGGCATCGGTCTCGGAATCGGTCTCGGCAAGACCGTGGACGCGCTGACTCCGCTTCCCGCTTCCGTGCCCATGTGGTC
>JABDQB010000016.1 GCA_013042495.1 Gemmatimonadota bacterium | reverse complement strand
ACCACGAGCAAGGAGGCTTCGAATGGGTTGACGCGTCTGACGCCGCCGCCAGCGTCCTCAGCTTCCTGCGCAAAGACCGCAGCGGTGGACAGACGCTCTTCGTCGGCAACTTCACCCCGGTGCTGCGGGAGGGCTATCGCATCGGCGTGCCATCCGGTGGCGAGTGGGAGGTCCTACTCAACAGCGATTGGCCGGGGTTCTGGGGCACCGGCGCCGGCCCACAAGGAACCGTGACCGCCGACGAGATCCCTATGCACGGCCGCCCCTTCAGCCTCGAGATGGACCTCCCGCCGCTGGCGTGTGTGTTTCTACAGCCGGCATAGCGGGCGTTCCTTCCAGGTAGCGGAGCACCTCCGGACCATGCACCACCGGTCGTCGGACGGGAGAGGGCTACCTACTGCCATGGGGCGCACGCAGCCAGGCAGGAGGGGCATCCGAGCGGGTCGAGTGCACGACAGGTGTGACGCCCGTAAACTCCTCAGACCCGCCACACCGAGGGATTAGATGGCCAGGGGGCTCGAACGGAATCTGGGGCTTTACGCCGTTTTCACCATCAGCATCGGAGCGATGATCGGAAGCGGCATCTTCGTGCTTCCCGGGCTGGCCGCCAAGATCACCGGCCCGAGCGTCATGTTGGCCTTCCTCCTCGCCGGCCTAGTTGTCCTGCCCGCCGCACTCAGCAAGTCCGAAATGGCCACTGCCATGCCCGAGGCGGGCGGAACCTATCTATACATCGACCGCGCCATGGGCCCCCTCATGGGAACCGTCGCCGGGTTCGGAGTGTGGTTCGCCCTCGTGTTCAAGGCTGCCTTCGCCCTCGCCGGCCTCGGTGGATACCTTGCCCTGCTGGCGGACGTCAATGTCACGCCGGTGGCGCTAGGAATCGGAGTCGTCCTCATCGCCCTCAATCTGATGGGCGCCAAGGTGACCGGAGGGGCCCAGGCGCTGCTGGTGACCGGCGTCCTCGGCGTCATTGCCTACTTCGTCATGCGGGGATCGATCCACGTCGACAGCGCCAACTTCGAGCCGTTCCTGAAGGACGGTGTCAGCGGACTCCTCACCGCCACCGCCCTGATCTTCGTGTCGTATGCCGGTGTGACCAAGATCGCCAGCGTTGCCGAAGAGGTCAAGCGACCGAGTCGCAACATCCCCCTGGGGATCCTGATTTCGATCGGGCTGATGATGCTGCTCTATCCGGCCATCGTGTATGTCATCGTCGGGGTCACTCCCCTGGCGCTCCTGGCCGGCAGCGAGGTTCCGGTCGCCGATGCTGCCGGTCGGTTCATGGGATCATTCGGCGTTGATGTCATCGCCGTCACCGCTGCCCTGGCGTTGACCAGTATGGCCAACGCCGGGCTGCTCGCTTCTTCGCGCTACCCGTTCGCCATGAGCCGGAATTCTCTGGCCCCGTCTTTCTTCCAGCGCATCGGACGTCGCGGCACCCCGGTTACGTCGATCCTGGTAACCGGTGGGACACTGCTGGCCCTGATCGCCTTCGTACCCTTGTTGGATCTTGCCAAGCTGGCCAGCGCCTTCCAGCTCGTCGTGTTCTCAGTCATCAACGTGGCGGTGATCGCCTTCCGGGAGAGCCACCTCGATTGGTACAAGCCGGATTTCAAGTCTCCGTTCTACCCGTGGGTGCAGATCTTCGGAATCGTCGCCGCCGGCGTCCTGCTCACCCAGATGGGCATTCTCCCGATTGTGGGCGCGCTCGGAATCATCGCGTTCGGAGTGCTCTGGTACCGCGGCTTCGGCCGATCCCGGGCCATCAAGGACAGCGCGTTGCTCGACGCCCTCCGCATCCGGTCCACCGGGCGTCTGGTTTCGATGACGGAATCCGCCATCGCTAGAGGTGGTCGGGCTCACGTCCTCATCCCGGTGCTGCGGAGCACCCGGAGAACCCGCATGGACGACCTCATCCGCTTCGGGACCATGTTCGGCCAGGACGACGGCGTGTTGGAAATCATCGAGTTCGAAGACGAGTCGAGAAAGACGAGACACCCGTCGGGCATCGACCGGCGGTTCGAGGAACGGACTCGAGAGCTGGCCGCCCGAATGGGGGCCGACGTTTTTGTGCGAGTGATCAAGAGTAAGGATCCCGAGCAAGCCCTGCTCGACTATGTCGAAGAGAATGAGGTCGACCTCGTCGTGTCCGACCTGCCCCGTGAAGTCCGCGGAACGCGGCGCTTCATCCATGAGATGAAAGACGTCCGCGATCATCTGCCCTGCGACTCGATCTTCCTACGCAATCGAACCGTGGGGCGCGTTGAAAACCTGGTCATCATGGGCTCGGGTGGTCCCTACGACGTGCTCAAGATCAGCCTGGCTGCCAAGGTTTCGGCCGCTGAGGGCTCCAAGCTCCGCTTCGTCCACGTTCTTCCCGAAGACGCACGCGATCAGCAGGTGGACTCCGTCGAGAATTATCACCACAAGCTGGAGGAGTTGGTCGACGCCGACACCGAGAGTGCCGTCAGCCGGGCGGCCGATCTCATCGCCGAGATTGCCGAGATCGCCGCCGACGCCGATCTCGTCGTCATGGGTGCCCCCGCCCACCGGGTCCGCCTCTTCGGAGACCTTGCCGACCGGATCGCCGACAGCCTCGACGCCCCGGTGATGATGGTCCACACCGACGAGCAGCCCAAGCAGGCCTGGTACGAGAAGGTGTTGGAGCGGGTTATCTACTAGGCGGGTGCCCTGCGGGCAGTGGTGCTGGTTGTCGGCCACTTCCAGGTCCATGATCTGGCGAGCAGTCGCTCTGGCTATTCCGCGACCTCACTGATCTAGTGGCGTCTTGCCCCGCGAGGCGGCCTCAGCAGTCGCGGCGATCCGCGAAGCCCGGGTCGTGGCCCGCTTCGTTTGCTTGATCCAGAACAGCACCGCCCGCTTCTTCGAGGCACTGAAGTCGTCGTAGGCCTCGCGCGCCCCCCGAGAAGCATCGAGAGCCTCAGCGAGGTCGCCCGGAACGACCAGTGCTTCAATCTCATCGAGGAACTCCCAAGCTCCGTTCCCCTTCGCCACATCCACCGCGGCCTTTCCTGCCCTCGTCATGAGCCCGGCGCCTTCCAGCTCGGTCACTCTTCGCTTGTTGAGCCCGCTCCACGTGCTATCCGGCTTCCGCACCGAGTAGTACTGCCGGTGTCGCTCGTCGTCGATGCGTTGCATCTTCGAGTCGATCCATCCGAAGCACAGAGCCTCGAGCACTGCCGACTCGTAATCGATGGACTCTGTCGGTGAGCTCTTCTTATGGAAGACGAGCCAGACCGAACTTCGCTTGTCGTGATTCTCGGCCAGCCATGCCCGCCACGAGGCACGATCGGGCATGAAGAACTCGTCGCTCTCGGACGGGACGCTCTGATAGCCGGGCATTGCCCCAGTTCTAGTCGGTGCCTCGACCTCTAACCTCACCATCGTGAACATCTCTGATACCCAGCTCCAAACGCCGGACGGCACAACCGTCACCCTCGGCGAGCACGTCGACCGGCCCACGGTGGTCGTCCTCGTTCGCTACTTCGGTTGAGCGCC
>JABDQB010000014.1 GCA_013042495.1 Gemmatimonadota bacterium | reverse complement strand
CGGCTGCCCACCGCGTCGAAGATCCCAGCGTCACGAGAGTTCCCCCCCGCTCTACCCACTCGCGCAAGTCCGTCTCGAGACCCTCGGACGTCCGCCTCGGGCTGCCGGACGGAACGACCAGCACATCGTATGGCTCAAGGACCGCGAGACCGGTGGAAGATGCATCCAGCGCGTCGAACGGAATCTCGGCCATCGCTTCGAGCAGGAACCAGACGGATCCCGCGCTGGACGCCGATAGACCTGGACCCATGAGCACACCGATACGGGGCGCCCGCAAGGTGATCGACGAGCCTGTGCCCAGATCGTGCCCGCGCGGAGTCGACCCGCTCCCGACCGAGTGCACGAGGGGTGACAATCCGGCAGAGACAAGTCCGTCCGCCGCCCCGTCGTCCGCGGGCATGAACACCGTGCCCGCCGGCCACGAGACGCCGTCTTGTTCAAAAGCCCCCCGCAGGGCGAATGCCCTACCCCCTCCCGCCACGTATCGCATGACGGGTCCCGCGGCTTTGAACGATGGCAGAACCAGCCATCCGTAGCTCAGCTGTGGAGGCCCGGATACCGTCGCCTCCTGATACATGGGAACCGGCTCGAACTCACCGTCCCCCACCGGGCCCGTCGAGTGGGCCTCCACACCATACGCATAGGGAAGAGACCATGCGGTAATGTCATACGTCGCAGTCACTCCAGCCTCCAGCAGGGTCTCGGGCTGCAAGAGTGTCGCGGCGAGGCGGCCCCGCGGTTGGCGAAATCGCACTCGATAGGTACCCACCGGAAACTCCGTACGCTCGGCAAAACCGGGGTGCGGATTCGTCGATGAGCGGAACGGCCGGTCCGCACGTTCCACGCGTATTCCCTGGATCTGCAATGACGCCACCAGGTCACTGGCGGCCGAAGGGTCTGGTCCGGGAACGAGAAGCACGTCCGGTTGTTCGCGATCCAGGCCACGGTGGAAACCGGCGAATTCGGTCAGCAGTTCGGTCTTCCGGGCGGCCGCAGCCCGAAGGGTAGCGAGTCCCGCCACCCGGTGGTGCATCGCCCTGTCCTCGAGCGTGAGCTCTGTCCCGTCGGGACGTTTCACGACGAGGCCGGCCGCGCCGCTACCGGCCTGCTCGTAAGTCATCCCGATCGCACCCACCAGGCTCGGCCAGCTATCGCCGAATCCTGGGTAGAACATGTCGAACGTCTCCCCGGTGTAGTACAACCATCGCCGGCGATCGAATTCGGCGGCGTTGGCCCGGCCGAAGTACTCTGCCCAACGCACGGTATAGTCCGGATAAATCGGGTTGAGAGGTTCCGCGGCCGGGAAGAAGAAATAGCTGCTCGTATACCCCATTTCGTGGAAATCGACATGCACCTGGGGATTCCAGCGGCGCCATGCTTCCAGACGGGCGCGGGTCTCCGCCTGAGTCGCCCATGTCCAATCGCGGTTCAGATCGAACAGGTAGTGATTGTACCGACCCCCGGGCCATGGCTGCCGGTGCTCGCGGCTTGCCGCCTCGGGATTGGGCCGTCGCCCGCTGGCCCCTGCGTACCATTGGACGTAGCGGTCTCTGCCGTCCGGGTTTGCATTCGGGTCAATGACTACGATGAGAGAGTCCAGGACATCTGCAGTGCCCTCTCCGCCCGCGGCAAGGTCATAGGCCGTCCACAGGGCAGCCTCGGTCGATGCGCTCTCGTCGCCGTGAACCCCGTACGTAAACCAAACGATCGCCGGGTTCTCCCGGGCGATCGCGGAAGCGTCGGCGGAGTTCAGCTCTGGATCTGTGAGCCGGGCGTTCGCCTGAAGCACTCGATCGACGCGCTCCGGGCCACGATTCCGCGCAATCACCAGGAGGCTCAGAGGCCGACCCTCGGCCGTCTCCCCATACCTGACGAGGTCCACCTGGTTCGAGGCAGCCGCCAGCGCTTCCGCGTAGCGAACGACCGCGGAAGCGTCCGTGAACCGGTCGCCGAGCTCATACCCGAGGATCTCACCGGGCGAGGGAACGGACTGAGCCCGCGCACCCGTAACTGTCGCGAGCAATATGATGAGTGCCAGTCGGCAGCCAGATGGCATGAGGTCAGTCCTCGTCTTGGGGCGGATCAGGCCCGAGAGAGTAGAGTAGAACAGAAGACGGCAGCCCATGCGCCGAATGTGTGGGAAGCTATCCGCCGGCACCGTGGTCATCAATCCGCTCGAGACCGGGAGGCCAGAACTGGCCCCGCCTCGGATCGAATGAAAGATTGCAGGTATGAGGACTCGCAAAGCAGGGCATGGGAAAGCCGCGGCGGCTCTGGTGTTCGCCACGCTGACGGCCGGCTGCGCACCGGCTCCCGAGGAAGGAGATCCCGATCGGATCCATGACGACGTATACGTGGAGGTGATGACCGAACTCCTGCTTCTGGATGCCAGTCTCCCCAAGAACCGTATGCTCCCCGAGCGGGAGGCGGCCGGGGCGGATTCGCTGCGAAAACAGATTCTGGACGCACACGGAGTGACCCCGCAGGACCTCCTCGAATTCGCCGAGTTGATCGGAGGGGAGGCGGGCCACATGGAAGCGCTCTGGGAGCGCATCACACACGAATACGACTCCACGCGCATCGCCCAACTCCGAGCGGAGACGGAGGCCCGATCCGAGGCGGAGGGGAAGCTGGGCGAGGCGGCCCGGATCGGGGAGAACGATGGTCGTGGAGCAGTACGGGGCCCGCGCGACTCCACCGCGGTACAGGGCGGGAGCGCACCCACTCGTGGC
>JABDQB010000013.1 GCA_013042495.1 Gemmatimonadota bacterium | reverse complement strand
GGTGCGAGGCCACCGCCGGGGAACGAGCCGCGCGGACTTCAAATCCCTGCCGGCCGCGGCTGCGGTGGAGTACGTGGTGTCCGCGGGCGGCACGCGCACGGGGCCGCACGAATTCAGAACGGCTCCGCCGGAGGGAACGGCGGGCGATGACGTGCGTGTCCTGCTGTTCGGGGACTCCGGTTGGGGTGGCCCGCAGCAGATCGATCTCGCCCGCCAGATGAGCCGGGATGAGTGGAACCTCGCCATCCACGTGGGCGACATCGCGTACAACGACGGCACGGAGGATGAATTCACCGAACGACACTTCCGAGTGTACGCCCCGACTTTCGCATCCACTCCGTTCTATCCTTCGGTAGGGAATCACGATGTTCGGGCGGATGGAGGGCAGTCTTACGACGCTGCGTTCCTGTGGCCCGAGCCAGATGCTGGCAAACGCTACTTCGCGTTCCGATGGGGGCGGATCCAATTCGTGTCCATCGACACTTCCAGCCGCACCGACGATGTGAGCGGGTTGCGGAACGGGACGGGTGAGCAGCTCGATTGGCTCGGGGGAGTGCTCGAGGCCGCCGCGGCGGACAGCACTGTGGACTGGATCATCACCTTTCAGCACCATCCGCTGTACAGCCACGCCGTCGGAATCAGCGGGCACGGACTCGATCAGAGCCTGCGCAGCCACCTCCTTCCGCTGTACGAGCGCTACGGCGTGGACCTCGTCACGGCGGGGCACGATCATCACTATGAGCGGACGTGGCCGATCCGGGATGGCCGCCGGGTGGACGACGGGTGCGGGCCCGTGCACATCCTGTCCGGGGGAGGCGGAGCTTCGCGTTACGCACGCGACATCACGAACACGATCCTTCTCGCGACGGCGCAGCGAGTCTACCAGTACGTCGAACTCACGGTCGGGACGGATCGTATCCGGGGTCGGACGATCGATCGCGGCGGCCAGGTCGTGGACGAATTCAGCGTGCGCCAGTATGACGGAGCCAACGCGTCACTGCCCCAGCGTTGCCCGCGGTGATGCTTGCACCGGGTCGCGCGGGATACTCCGCCCCGACGGCCGGTCTGGCGCTGCTCCTGGCAGTCACGGGGGTGCTGGCGCCGCCCGTCGCGCGTGGCCAGGAGACTCCAACCGCGCCGGCCGATTCCGCCGCGCCTGCCGACACGGTCCCCCCGGGCCCGGTTACGCCGGCCGAAGCGGACGCGATCCGCGATACCCTGCAGCGTCCACCGGCCCAGTACTCGGCTGACTGGGTGGACGTCGTCGAATTTCCGCTCAAGGTGATCGGGTGGCCGCTGGACCTCGTGCTCGTTCGGCTGCCCGGGTGGCTGGTCGGTCAACTCACCGCGCCCCGTCCGCCGAGCGGTGTCGTACGGGCCTACCGGGCGGTGTCCGAATGGGGCCTCAGGCCGATGATCCGGACGACCATCGGTCCTCGGAGCGCCGCGGCCGTGGAGTTGCAGTTCGACCGCTACTACCCGTTTTACGTGCATGCCGCGGTGTCCCGCCGTCTCTCGCAGCGGTATCGGACCGGCGTCATCCTGAACGGTCGCACGACGTGGCTGACCTCCGAGGCGAAATGGCAGCGAGACGCACAAACGCCGTTCTACGGCATTGGTTCGGCCACAAACGCAGACGATCGCTCGTTCTATCGGCGTGACTGGTGGGATGTGGTGGCTCGCGCCGGGCTCAAGGTCTCGCAGGCATTCATCGTCGCGGGGGGCGCGGCTTACGAACACAACGAAATCGACGATCCGGTCGGGACGTCCAGTTCGATCTTCGGCGAGTTCCGCGCCGATTCCCTGTACGGGGCGAACGAGACGACCGAGTACCTGCGCCTCGAGGTCAGCGGCACCCTGAACCTCACCCGGTGGGAGGACTTTCAGCAGAGGGGGGTCACCGCCGGCATGGCCGCCCGCTCGTTTTTCGGTCTGACCGGCACCGATTCCAACTTTCGATTGCTCACCGGTTTTTTACAGACGTACCTGCCGGTCAACGCCCAACAGATGTTCGCTTTCCGTGTGATCTCTGACATCTCCCGGGATGATGGGGGTGAAGGCGTGCCGTTCTACCACCTCTCCGGCCTCGGCGGAAGTCGCAGCGCACTCGGTTTTCCCACCCGGCGGTTCGTGGACTACGACATGCTCTCGTTCATGTCCGAGTATCGATTCGAGGTGTGGCGGGAGCTGCACAGCCGGATGCGGGCAGAGACGTTCCTGTTCTTCCACTACGGCGCGGTGGGCGAGACGATCGGGAGCATCGAGGGAGGCGACTGGCAGCCCTCATACGGGTTGGGTGTGCGCCTCAGTCGGCCGACGGCACTGCTCGGGCTCGCCTACCTGGGCTTCAGCGCCGAGGGCATGACGGCGGGGATCAGGGGCTCATGGCCATTCTGACGCTTCGGCGCGGGCCGCTTGGGGCGGCGGGGTTTTCGATCTGCGCCATCCTCTCGGGATGCGCCGGCCAGGTTCCGATCCCGGTACGGCCGGAGCCGATCGCGTACGCCGACACGCTGCCCATCGAGGAGCCCGCGTACCGGGAGCCCCTGGAGGCGCCGCTGCTGGTTCGGGATGCGATCAGCGGGCAGGTGGCGAAGGGTATCAGCGTGCGCCGGCTGGTGAACGAGAACCACGAGGCCCTAAACGTCACCCGATTCGATGATGTCGTGAACTCGGCCTGGTTCGAGCACCGTAACGGCCGGGGACGCATGACGGTGGACGATGTCTTCCGCGGGCCGACGACAGGGATGGGCCCCGACACCACCGGGTCGATCGTGCTCACCCAGGCGAAGCTGCAGGGGATCTCGCCCGGTTTCCATATCGAGGATTCCCGCGGAGTCCGCTACGTCGTGAAGTTCGATCCGCAGGGGTTCCAGTACTTGAGCAGCTCCGCCGGCGTGATCGCCAACCGGCTCATGCACGCGGCGGGATTCCACGTACCCGAGGACTACATCTTCCGCTTCCGGCGGGAGCACATCACCGGGGTGAAGGAGGGGGCCACTTACCAGGACGAAGATTTCGTGGAGCACCCGCTGGGCATGGAACTGGTGGACGAGATCCTGGCGCGGGTCGATACACTGCCCGACGGCCGGTTCCTGGCGGTGGCCAGCCAGTACGTGCCCGGTCCGCCGCTCGGTCCCTTCCACTTCTCCGGGACGCGGAAGGATGACCCGAACGACTGGTACGCGCACGAACATCGTCGCGATCTGCGAGGACTCTACGTGGTGTCGTCCTGGGTGAACCACGTGGACATGCGTTTCGCGAACACGATGGACGCGTTCGTGCAGCCCGGATACGTGCGCCACTACCTGATCGACTTCGCCGCCAGCCTCGGAAGCGGCACGATCCGGCCGCATAATCCGCGGGAGAGCGCGGAGTACAACTTCGATTTCTGGCAAACCATGGGGCGCATGTTCACGCTGGGCTTCTACCGGCAGGGTTGGGAGAGCGAGCCGTTCGCCGTGATCGACCCGTCGATCGGCTGGATGCAGGTGGAAACCTTCGACCCGGCTGGCTGGAAGGCCAACTGGCCCAACGAGGCGTTCGTAAACCGAACGGCGCGTGACGGCTACTGGGGGTCGAAGCTCGTGGGGTCGTTCACCGACGACCAGATCCGGGCAGCGGTCGGGGCGGGGGAACTGCCGAGCGAGTTGGCGGCTGATACCCTGGCCGACATCCTGCGCTACCGGCGGGATCGGATCGTGGAGCACTGGTACGGACTCGTGACGCCGATCGAGAACGTCGAAATCGTCGGAATCGGAGCGGCCACCGGCGGCTTCACCCTTGTCTTCGACGACTACGGGATCCGCGACGGGGCGTGGACGGCGGATGAGGTCTCCTATCGCTGGAAGTTCGAGCACGAGGCTCTCGGTCGCCGACAGGAAGGCGTTTCAGACGCCCGGGTTGGTGCTCGCCAGAGCCTGGTGATCGGGCTTTCGGCGCTTCAGGACGCAAGCTTAGGACGAGCGGAATCCACCAGCGGCCCGGCGACGCTCGCGATTACCGCGATGGGGCCCGGAGATCGGCGCGGCCGATCCGCGACCGTCTACCTGCACTGGGATGCGGAAGCGGCCCGGTACCGGGTCGTCGGGCTGGAGCACTGATGCCAGTCGCGAAGGTCGACGTTCCCGTTGAATTCAATCGGGTCGCCCGGAGGTACGAGTTTCTCACCGGTATTAACCCTGGGTACCGACGTCATCTGAGACTCAGCGCCTCGCGCCTGCCGGCCCCCTCCGATGCCCGGATTCTCGACCTGTGCTGCGGGACGGGGGCTTCGACCCGGGCTGTGCTGGCCGAGCACCCGGCTGCACGTGTGACCGCGGCGGACGGGTCAGCCGGTATGCTGGACCAGGCGCGCCGGCGCCTCCCGGAGGGAAGGGTCGAACTGGTCCAGGCCGATGCCATGAAACCGGCGGCATCGGGAATCGAGGGACCGTTCGACGCCATCCTGATGGCCTACGGGATCCGTAACATGTCCGACCCGGACCGGTGCCTGGCCGGCCTGCTCGATCTCCTCCGTCCCGGGGGAACGATCTGTTTCCACGAGTACTCGGTCGCCGAGTCAGCCCGGGCCCGCGTGACCTGGAACGCCGTTTCGATCGGACTGATCATCCCGGGCGGGTTTCTGACTTCGGGTACGACCCGGATCTACCGGTATCTGAGACGCAGTGTCCTGGATTTCGATGGAGTCGGCGCATTCGAAGAACGTCTCCGAGCGGCCGGATTCACCGAGGTGAGGACCGAGCCGATGGACGGCTGGCAGCGTGGCATCGTGCACTCTTTTCTGGCCCGCCGGGCCGAGGCGGCAGCGTGACGAAGGTCCGTGACGGAAGACAGGCATTCCCGCAGCGACCGGGCAGCCGGGACCGGGCTCCGGATGGAACCACGGCCCTCGTCGTCGGTGGCGGACTTGCCGGTATCGCGGCGGCTTGTGTGCTCGCCGAGCGCGGGGTCAGCGTGACGGTCGTGGAGCGCGAGGACTCGCTGGGCGGGCGGCTTCGAACCTGGTCCGAAACCCTTCCGGACGGTTCGAGCCTTCGGATGGAGCGCGGTTTCCACGCCTTCTTCCGGCAGTACTACAATCTGCGCGAACTGCTCCGTCGCGTGGATCCGGACCTGAACCGGCTGGTTCGGCTTCGGGACTACCCGGTCCTGGCTCCTGGCGGGGCGATCCAGTCATTCGAGGACCTGCCGACCCGCCCGCCCTGGAACATCGTGTCCCTGGTCCGAAGGGCGGAGACCTTCCGGTACCGCGACCTGCTCAAGGTCAATGGACTCGCCGCGCTCGACATGCTCCGGTTCGATCCGGAGCGCACGTACGAGCGGCACGATGGCGCCACGGCACGCGAATACCTGGACTCGCTCCGGTTTCCGCCCGCCGCGCGCCGCATGATGTTCGACGTGTTCTCGCACTCCTTCTTCAATCCGGAGGAGGAGATGTCGGCCGCCGACCTGCTGATGATGTTCCACTTCTACTTCATGGCGAACCCCGAGGGCCTCGTCTTCGACGTACTGGACGACGAGTTCGAGGCTTCTCTGTGGACTCCGTTACGGACCCATCTCGAAGGGTTGGGCGTCCGGTTCCTGCTCGGCACGGAGGTGACATCGATCCGCCGCCCGTCCGACGACCGGTGGGCCGTCGAATTCTCGGAGGCCGGCAGACCGCTCAGAGAAGACGAAGACGCTGACCTGGTCGTGCTCGCCGTGACCGTGCCGGGCCTGCAGCGCATCGCAGCGGCCTCACCGGACCTCGGCACAGCGGAGTGGAGGCGAAAGGTCGAGGACCTGAGCCTCACGCTCCCGTTCGCCGTGTGGCGTCTGTGGCTCGACCGCCCCGTTGACTCCGATCGGCAGCCGTTCGTCGGCACGGCCGGCTACGCCTACCTCGACAACATCTCCGTGTACGAGCGATTCGAGGCGGAAAGCCGCCGCTGGGCCGATTCCGTGGGTGGATCGGTCGTGGAACTGCACGCGTATGCGGTGCCGGAGAACGTCGGCGAGTCGGAGCTGCGGACCCGCCTGCTCGAGGGACTGCACGACCTGTATCCGGAGACTCGTGACGCCAGAGTCCTGCACGAGGTCTTTCGGGTGGACCGGGACTGTCCGGCGTTTCCGCCCGGGGGACACGCCCGGAGGCCGGGGGTCGAGTTGCCTGCGGAAGGGGTGGCGCTGGCGGGGGACTTCGTCCGCCTGCCGTTTCCCACGGCTCTCATGGAGCGGGCCACGGCTTCGGGCTTCCTGGCGGCCAACCACCTGCTCGCCCCGTGGGACGTACGGGCAGAACCGATCTGGTCAGTGCCCCTGCGCGGGCCCCTCGCCCGCCGGCGCTGAGAGCGCACGCCCGGCCGCCGGCACCTGACCGGTGCGCAGGGCGTAGCGGCGTTCAGCGTACGCGGCGTCTTCCACCCACAACTTCCGCTGCGACTTCCGGATGAAGGGCCGGATGAGGCCCGCCGCCCGGATCGCCTTCTGGAACCCCGGCCGATCCGAGGTAGCCAGCGTCGCCTCGATGATCGCCGATCGGCCCGCCCGAAGCGGGGTCGCATGGGTCTCGACCACGGAGCCCGTTCCTTCGCCGCCGACGATCGTCATCGTGATCGTGCGGGGGTCGGGACAGTGGAAGGTGGCATCCACTTCGATTCCGAGCCGGTCCGTCATCCCGTACACCACTCGCACCAGCAGACGGCCTCCTTCGACGCCGATTACCTTGAGGCGCTTGAACGTGTGCGGGTGATAGTAGACCCCGTGCCACGGGTCGAGCCGGTTCGCGATCACGTCACGCGGCTCACAATCCGCTTCCAATCGCATCACCGAATCGATGAACGTGTCGGGCCGCGGCGAAGTGATCGGTCTTGGAGTCGGAGGGTCGCCCGGGTTCCCGGTTGCGGGACCTTCCAGCCGGACCCAGCACAGTACGCCATCGTCAAGCGCTTCGAAGGGGCACCACGCGCCGTGCTTCTCGGTACCGAGCTCGAGGCCATGCCATGGGCACACGATGCGTCCGTCACGCACCGGGCCCTCGGCCAGCGAGGCGCCCATGTGCGGACAGGCGTCGGGGGCCACCCGGAGCTCCGGGCCGGCTCGCCAGGCCACCAGCTCGCGGCCCTCGACCCAGAAGCGGCGGGGCTGGCCGCTGATCGACCGACTGGAGTCCAGCACGTACCAACCCCCGGAGGGCAACGCCAGTGCGGCCCGAAGCTCCCGCTCGATGCGATGCGGGTTGGCCTGCACCCAGTCCGGACCGCGCAATTCGGGGGGCAGCTCCGAGGGAAGAGGCGATAGCGGATTTCCGACCGTCTTCAGTTTCGGCATCAGGTTCTCCGCAAGGTGTCTCGGAGGGCGGGTCCGAGGTCTCGAAGTGCCTGTCCGACGAGGGGCGAAGCGGGCAACGAGCGCATCACCGCCACCTTGTCGGACGGCGTGCCGCCATCGAACAGAAAACGGGCCATGGGTTCCGGCGCCACGCGCTCGAACATGTCTCGGAACATCTCGGGCGCCCGCTGGGGCCGGCGCTCAAGGTAGGATAGGAACACCCGGTCGAGAAACGCCGTGGCCCTGGGGTAAGGACGGCCCCGGGGCATGGGTCGGTCGACCCCGGCCCGAACGGTATACACGGCGAGGCGGCGCGAATGCCGTTGGATGGCGAGAAACGCATATCCGGTGGCCGGCCGCGCAAGACCAGCCCGCACGCCGATGTTCGTAACACGCGGGCTCGCTGACACCGGTGGCGGGACCGTGCTCATGGGAATGGCCCCCCTCTCCCGGTGCCGCTCGCTCCAGCTGCCGATCCCGAGTCTCTCTTCCAGGTACCCTGCGATCGACTCCAGGTACTCGCTCTCCGGCCGCGGAGCGCCACCGAAGAACGTGTCCTCCACGAGCGCAGTCCGCTCGTCCAGCGGGAGCACGTACATGAAGCGGATGTCCGGTCCTTCCATGACGCGGAAATCCATCAGCGTCGCGACGGAGGGGTCGAACACGGGGCGATCGGCCTCGATTTCGAGGCCCACGAAATGCTGGAGCCAGTGAATCTCGCCAGCCGGTACAGGGCCCGGAATCGGCGGCCGGCTGTCGAACGCGCGCCGTGCCTCGAACTCGCCGTCGTCGGTCACGGCCGCCACGCCGGAATCCGTGTCGCGAAAACCCTCGACGGAGGCTTCGCGCACCAGGCGGACGTTCGGGCTGCGCTCGAGGCGCTCCAGGGCAAGGTCGTAAAAGGCATCCGCCGGGATACAGCGGTAGGCGACCGACCGGGATCCACGCTCGACCTCCCCCGCGGAGGTAATCACCTTCCACCGGTGCCATGAGTGGCTGACGGCCCCTTCGAACGGGTGCTCGAGGCCTGACCAGTAGCACCAGGTCCGATCGCGAGCGTGGGTGTCGCGCCGATCGAGAAGGACGATCTCCAGGTCCGACGCACCCGCATCCAGCAGGTGAACCGCCAGACTGAGCCCCGCGCAGCCAGCTCCGATGATGAGAACGTCCGCATCCATCCCCGTCAGTCTTTCGGAAAGATCTGGTCACGGCCGGCGACGACGCTTTCGCAGGTCGTCTCGTCAGGCACCGGCACCCACACGAACGTATTCCGCTTCGGATCGGGATTGTGTTCGAACTGCGGCGTGAACGTCTTTAGAATGGCGTTGGATGCCCCGATCACGACCTGATCGCCCGCCCCGATCACCGTACCGGCAATGCTGCCGTCGCTCCGGGCGGCACCGAGAAACCCGCGCACCAGCCTCTGAACCAGGTACACCTGTCCGCTGACGAAGCCTTCTACCTCGACCGTCACACCTGGATTCCCGTCGCCGTCCGGATCGGTGACGCGAGAATCGTCCCGGTCAGTGGGCAGCGGGTCGCCGGCCGGCTCATCCAGTCGAGCACCGAGCACCATCACGTGTTCCGCGACGAACACGGCCTCGTCGCCACCTGCCGGGTTCCACGTGAGCGGCGCTTCCCATGCGGGCATGGCGGCGACGAACTCCGACCCAAGGGACGTCCGCACTCTGCCCAACGGTTCCTGCTCGACGAGGCAGTAGCGGCTCTCGACGGTGAGACCGGCTTCGGATTGCCCCACCCGGTGAAGAAGGAAGCTGGTCGTGCGGACCCGGAGGTAACGGTTCGAGGGCCGGGTCAGGGCCCGATTGGATACGTACTGCCGGCCGGCGTACAGACCCGGCGTCACGGCGTTGGCCGGTTCTTGCGCCGCCCCGGCAAACGGTCGGGTCGCGAGCAGGGCGAGACACAGGATCGTGGTGCGCACGGTCTGGTTCATCTCCAAGTCCAGGGCCTTCGGCTGTTCCGCCGGCCGGTTAACGACAGTTGCGTGCTGCCGGGTTCCGGGCGACGCTACCCGCACGCTGGGTCCGGGGCAACGCCGCCGCCCTGGAACGACCGGTTGGGAAGGGCGCAAGCTACCGGTACATTGGGCGCGCGATGCTGGGTCCCTACGAATCGACAATGCGAGGCACGTTGACAGCGGATACAGATGATAGAGCCCACGCCGTAGTGATCGGATCCGGGTTCGGGGGCCTCGCCGCGGCCGTCCGACTCGGCGTTCGCGGCTATCGGGTGACAATCCTGGAGCGGCTCGACCAGCCCGGCGGACGGGCCCGGGTATTCGAGCAGGACGGCTTCACGTTCGATGCCGGTCCCACGGTGATCACGGCCCCCTTCCTGTTCGAGGAGCTATGGGAACTCTGCGGGCGGCGGCTCGAGGACGACGTAGATCTACGACCCGTTCACCCGTTCTATCGTATCCGGTTCGACGACGGGGACGTGTTCGACTACTCGGGCGACCCGGAGTCGATGCGGGCCGAGATCCGGCGGTTCTCGACGGAGGACGAGGCCGGGTACGCGCGCTTCCTGGCGATGAGCGAGAAGATCTTCAAGACCGGCTTCACCCGTTTGGGTCACGTTCCATTCGACTCCGTCTGGGACATGGCGCGCATCGTTCCGGACATGATCATGCTCCAGAGCCACCTGACCGTGTACCGCCTGGTGGCGAAGTTCATCAAGCACCCGAAACTCAGGCAGGTGCTGAGCTTCCATCCGCTGCTTGTCGGTGGTAACCCGTTTGCCACGACCTCGATCTACACGCTGATCGCTTACCTGGAGCGGGAGTGGGGCGTCCATTTCCCGATCGGAGGCACAGGGGCTCTCGTACAGGGGCTCCTGGGACTCATCGACGGCCTGGGCGGCGAACTTCGCCTGCACGCCGACGTGGCCGAGATCGTGGTGGAAGGTGGGAGAGCCCGGGGGGTGCGCCTGCAGGACGGCGAGATGATCCAGGCCGACGTGGTGGTCTCGAACGCGGATTCCGCGTGGACATACCGGCACCTGGTGTCTCCCGCCGCCCGCCAGCGGTGGACCGATCGCAAGCTCGAGAACTCCCGCTACTCGATGGGCCTGTTCGTGTGGTATTTTGGGACGAAGCGCCAATACCCGGACGTGGCGCACCACTCCATCCTGCTCGGACCGCGGTACAAGGGCCTGCTCGACGACATCTTCGGCGCGCGACTGGCCACCGACTTCAGCCTGTACCTGCACCGCCCGACGGCAACCGATCCGAATCTCGCGCCCGAGGGAATGGACGGGTTCTACGTGCTGTCACCCG
>JABDQB010000011.1 GCA_013042495.1 Gemmatimonadota bacterium | reverse complement strand
GATGTGTAGTGAGTTCGAGAACTCGGGGGCGGTGTTCGACCTCCCGGAACGGAAGTGGTGGATACCCGACGCGTCCCTGGACTTCTCGGCCGTGCACTTTTCCCGGCGGGCCGCGACTCCCGTGGGTCCCGCCGCGGGCCCGCACACGCAGCTCGCCCAGAACATCGTGCTCGCCTGGCTCGCGGGAAGCCGCATCATCGAGCTCAAGACCGTCCAGGTGAACGACGCGCTCGATATCCCGCGCCCCTGTATCCACGCGCCCAACATCGGTTTCAACGTCGAGTGGTCGCAGGAGCTCAGGGTGCAGGAGTCCCTGCGCGAGTACGCCAAAGCCGCGTACCTGATCGAGATCCTCAAGGAGACGCGCGCGTTTGGTCGCTTCCCCACCGACCACGGCCTGGACACCGTGTTCGACATCAGCGTCGGGTACGACCTGGAGGGAATCCGCGGGGACAAAGTCACCGGCTTCGTGCGCGGACTGCTCGAGCCCCGGGAGCTGTTCGACGACCTGAGGTCGGAGCTGACCGGAGACCTGGCCCGGTTCGCCGGCCTCGAGCCGTCAGACCCGATCTCCGACTGCGTCACTCTTTCGACGTTCCACGGGTGCCCGGCCGACCAGATCGAGTCCATCTCGAGGTATCTGCTCGAGGAACTCGGTCTCCACGTCATCATCAAGCTGAACCCCACGCTTCTCGGCTTCGAGGCGGTCCGCGAGATCCTTCACGATCGGCTCGGCTATCACCACCTCGGGCTGAGCCGAGAGGCCTTCGACGTGGACCTCCAGTATGAAGATGGAATGGGGATCCTGCGTCGTCTCCGGAAGGTCGCAGAGCGAAGAGGGACGACGATCGGCGCCAAGTTCACCAATACGCTCGTGGTCCGGAACGACGACGGTGTCTTCCCCACGCAGGCGGATCCCTGGATGTACGTGTCGGGTGCGCCCCTGCACGTCATATCGATGAACCTGATGCAGAGGTTCCGGGAGGACCTCGGTTTCGATTTCCCGGTCTCCTTTTCGGCCGGTATCGATGTGAAGAACTTTCCGGCTGCCGTAGCCTGCGGAATGGTGCCGGTGACGACGTGTACGGACTTGCTGAAGCAGGGCGGGTTCGGCCGCCTGCCCGGCTACCTGAAGAGCCTCGGCCGCGAGATGAAGCGAATCGGAGTCACCTCGCGGGAGGCCTACGTCCTGACCGCCGGCGGACACGGAGGGGAGGCCGTCGCCGAGTTGTCCGGAGATCTTGCACCCGGAGCCGCGGACGGTCTGCGTGCTCTGGCATCATCGGAACCAGATGCGCTTCCCGAGGCCATTCGCGCGGAAGCGTCGACCGCCGGACTGGATCCCGAGAGCACCGTCCGACGCGTGACCCGGCGGGCGGGCTTGCTGAACGGAAGAGATGTCGTCCCCCTGCTGGTGAACGAGCGGCGGTATCACGCTGTCGCCAACTCGAAGGCCCCACGAAGTATCGATAGCGTTCTCGAGCTGTACGACTGCATCAACTGCGATCTGTGTGTCTCGGCGTGTCCCAACGACGCGATTTTCGCCTATGACGCCGTGCCCCAGAGCCTCGAAACCCACGTGGTCGGTCCCGGACCGGGCGGCCTGTCACTAACCCCGGGATCCGGTTTCTCGATTGCGGAGGCGCACCAGCTGGCACTGTATGCCGGGGGCTGCAACGAGTGCTCCAACTGCGAGGTCTACTGCCCGGAGCACGGTGCCCCCTTCCGGGTGAAGGAGCGCGTCTTCTTGTCCGAGGGGGCGTTCCAGCAATCGGAGGATGACGGATTCTGGCACTCCGGAGGAGAGCTCAGGGCACGCCTCGGCGGACGCGTCCTCGGCCTGGTGGTGGACGAATCCGCCAACTGGGCCTACCTCGACGCGGGTGACATGCGCCTCGAGTTGTCCTGGAGCCCCATGCAGATCCTCGGTGGCTCTGTGGCACCTGACGCCCAGCCGCTCGACACGGCGCGCCTGTGGCGTATGCGCACGGCCTGGGACGCGATTTACGGGTCCGCACGATCGAACCCGGTGAACCCGGCCGGCCGCCAGGAGACCTGACGTGCGCACGCGACTGGTGAACCTGCGCGTTCCGGCGGACGTCGCGACCGGAAACGGACCCGACACCGTCCCCGCGGACATCCTGATCGAGGGCGAGAAGATCGCCGCCGTGGCCCGGGTCGATGAGCGGCCCGGCGAGGCCGGCGAACGACGAATCGACCTGCAAGACCAGCTCGTGATTCCCGGCGCCGTCGATGGTCACGTTCATTTCGATGACCCCGGCTTCACGCACCGCGAGAACTTTGCGTCCGGAACTCGATCGGCGGCCGCAGGGGGCGTGACCTGCGTCGTGGACATGCCATGCACTTCCCTGCCCCCGGTCACGTGTCGCGCGAATCTCGAGGCCAAGCTGGCCGTGATCGAGCCGAAAGCGCACGTGGACTTCATGCTCTGGGGAGGGGTATCCGCCAACTCGATGGACCAGCCGGATTGGATCGCCGGCCTGGAGCAGGTCGTTTCCGAGGGGGTGGGAGCGATCAAGGTCTACATGCTCAGTGGCATGGAGACGTTCCGGGATCTCGAGGCGGACCGGATCGAGGAAGTCCTGCGCGAGACCCGAAGGCTGGGCATCCCCGTCGGCGTGCACGCGGAAGATCGAGGACTGGTGCTCGCGCTGACGGAGCGACTGATCTCTGAAGGCGCGAACACCCCGCTCGACTACGCGGACTCCCGCCCCGCCGCGGGAGAGGTCTCGGCGGTTTCCACGCTCAGGGACCTCTGCCGGCGAACCGGGGCCCGGGTGCACGTCGTGCACGTGGGGGCCGGAGAAGCGCTTGACATCATAGCGTCGGCCCACGGCGAGGGGCTTCCGTTGTCCGGGGAGACCTGCCCGCATTTTCTCGAGTTCACTCGGGAAGACCTCGCGGCCCAGGGAGCGCTCCTCAAGACGGCCCCCGTCGTGAAGACGGACGCCGACAGGGAACGCTTGTGGCTCGGGATCGCGAACGGGGACATCCAGCACGTGGCCACCGATCACGCGGCCGGGGAGTGGCCGGGGGAAAAGCACACGGGCTCGATCTGGACGGACTACGGAGGTGTCCCAGGGGTAGAGCTTCTCTTGCCCTACCTGTACTCCGAGGGATACCGAAAGGGCAGGATCGGGCTCGCCCGGCTTGTCGAGCTCGTCGCCTCGGCCCCTGCGTCCTTCTTCGGAGTCGATTCACGCAAGGGTGCCCTCGCGCCCGGCTTCGACGCCGACCTGGCGGTGATCGACGAGGATGCGTCGTGGACGGTGAGTAGCGAGGACATGCACAACCTGAACCGGTACACGCCGTTCGAGGGAAGGACACTCACGGGCCGAGTCACCGCTACCTTCGTGCGAGGCACGCGTGTGTTCAACCGCGGCGCCGAGGGTCGGGAGACATTTGGCCCGCCCGGGTTCGGCAGAAGGGTAAAGCGTGAAACGATGGTGAGCCCGTGAGCGGGGCGATCGTACTCGGCAACGGACACGTAGTCACCGGCTGGGAAGACCCCACCGTGATCTCCGAGGGCGCCGTGGCCTGCGAGGGCGATCGGATCGTCGCCGTCGGCCCGGAGGCCGAGATCCGGGCGGCCTACCCCGCGGCGCGGTACCTCGATGCGGGCCGCGGGCTCATTCTCCCCGGACTCGTGAACCTGCACCATCATTTCTATTCGGCCCTGGCGCGCGGGCTCGATCCGGGCGTCGAAATGCTCGACTTCCCGGCGGTCCTCGATCGGCTTTGGTGGCGGCTGGATAGGGCCCTCGACGCGGACGCGGTCCGCCTCTCCGCCCTGCTGTCGGCGGCGGACTGCGTGCGGTGGGGATGCACCACGGTGTTCGACCACCACGCGTCCCCTTCGTTCATCGATGGCAGCCTCGACCTGGTTGCCGGCGCGGTGAACGCCGCCGGAATCTCGGCCGTGCTCTGCTACGAGGTGACCGACCGAAACGGGCCGGAAGGAACGGCGGCGGGAATTGCGGAGAACCTCGGCTTCTTGCGCGCGCACATCGACGATCCCCGGATTCGAGGCGTGTTCGGCCTGCACGCCAGCTTCACGATTTCCGAGGCTACGCTGGATACGGTCGCCGAGAGTCGCCCGCCGGGCACGGGAGTGCACATCCACGTGGCGGAGCACCCCGTGGACGACCGGTTTTCCCGCGAGACGTTCGGTGCCACGCCCGTCCAGCGCTTGCAGCGGCACGGGCTGCTGGACGATCGAGCGCTTCTCGCCCATGGCATCCACGTCGAGGACGAGGACTACGACCGGGTGGCGGCTGCGGGATCGACCATCATTCACAACCCGGAGTCCAACGCCAACAACGGCGTGGGGCGCCTGGACATCCCGCGGGCCGCCGGCCACGGATGCGCGATCGGCCTGGGCACCGATGGCATGTCTTCCGCGGTCCTGCGGGCGCTGCGCTTCGCGTTTCTCGGCTTGCGGGGGGGGGCGGAGGATCCGACCCTGGGCTTCGAGACCGTACCCCGGCTCCTGGCCACGAACTCCCGCGTGGCCGGTCGCTTCCTGGACGAACCGCTGCTTGGCCAGCTCGTTCCCGGCGCCCCGGCCGACGTGATCGCGATCGACAGTTCACCGCCGACTTTTCTCGGGTCCGAGAACTGGTTCGGGCACCTGGTGTACGGGTCCTCCGAGGCGCCAGTGCGGCACACGGTGGCCAGAGGCCGGGTCGTCCTGGACGATTTCAGGCACACGACACTGGATCCCGCCGGCCTGGCCTCCGAAGCCCGGGTCCTGTCCGGGGCCCTATGGGCGCGCTTTCATGAGCTCAGCTGGAACACGCCGTTCCTCGGCCCGTCGGCCGACGCAAGCAAGGAGAGCCTCCGATGAAGATCGTCGACGCGGCCGTCCGCGAACGCGCGGTGACGCGGTGCCGCGAGCTCGGCGTGCTGATTCCCACGCTGGCGCAGCAGAGGGACCCTTCCACCGTACACCCGGCCGTTTCGGAGGCGCTGGTCGATCTGGACATGGACACGCCCGATCCGCTGAACCTGTTCCGCATCACGTGGCGCAATCATCGGGGCTCGGGCGGATTCGGCGAGGTCAACGCTCTCGAGATTCCGTCCGAGCTGACGGGAGTGCCGGCGCGCATCATCGGACTCGTCGGCGAGCGTTTCCCCACGGGGGCACACAAGGTAGGTGCCGCTTTCGGCTGCCTGGTCCCCCGTCTTGTCACCGGCGCATTCGATCCCACGTCCAATCACGCCGTCTGGCCTTCGACCGGCAACTACTGTCGAGGTGGCGTGTTCGACAGCACGCTTCTCGGCTGCTCATCCATCGCGATCCTCCCCGAGGAAATGAGCCGTGAGCGCTTCGAGTGGCTCGAACGCATGGGCGCCGAGATCATCGCGACGCCCGGGTGCGAAAGCAACGTGAAGGAGATCTTCGACGCGTGCTGGGAGATTCGGCGGGCACGCCCGGAAGTAGTGGTATTCAACCAGTTCGAGGAATTCGGGAACTACCTGTGGCACTACGGTGTGACCGGACCGGCCGTGCAGTCGGCGTTCGAGCGGCTGTCCGGACCGGCGGACCGGCTCGCGGCCTGGGTCAGCGCGACCGGATCAGCCGGCACGCTCGGTGCAGGCGACTACCTGAAGCAGCGGAACCCGGGCTGCCGGATCACGGCCGCCGAGGCTCTGCAGTGTCCCACCCTTCTGCACACAGGATTCGGAGGGCACCGGATCGAGGGCATCGGAGACAAGCACGTCCCGTGGATCCACAACGCCCGCAACACCGACATGGTGGCGGCCGTCGACGACGAGTCCACGATGCGGCTGCTCCGCCTGTTCAACGAACCGGCGGGCCGGGACGTCCTGCTCGGGCGCGGAGTACCGGAGCGGGACGTGCACGAGCTGCCTCTGCTCGGCATATCGTCGATCGGCAACCTGATCGCCGCGATCAAGACGGCTCGCTGGTTCGATCTCGACGAAAATGACATTCTGCTTACGTCGTTCACCGACTCGGTATGCCTTTATCATACGCGGCTCGAGGAGCTGAGCGCGGAACACGGCGACTACGACCCCGTCACGGCGGAAGTCGACTTCGAACGACGACTCCTGGGCGTGACGACGGATCACGTGCGCGAGCTGACCTATCCGGATCGAAAGGCGATCCACAACCTGAAATATTTCACCTGGGTGGAGCAGCAGGGCCGCAC
>JABDQB010000007.1 GCA_013042495.1 Gemmatimonadota bacterium | reverse complement strand
CACCAGATCAGGACCATCCCGACGGCATGCAGCGCGGCGATGCCGAGGCCCATCCCCGTGAAACTCGTCAGGGCCACCACGCCCGTCGCCGCGAGGTAAGCGAGCACCAGGTAGTCGACTGCGAGCGGCCCGCGGCTGCTCATTTCCGTTTCGGTCCTGAAGTCGTTGATCACCGGAGCCATCCCTGTTCGCGGTACCAGCGACCGGTTTCCTTCATCGCGTCGCGGAGCTTCGTGGTGGCTTTCCAGCCCAGGGATGCCTCCGCTTCCCTGGGATCGGCCGTCCAATCCAGGCGGGAGAGGTCGTCCGCGGTGCGGCGATCGAACTGTGGAGTCATCCCGACCAGCCGCGCCGCGGCCTCCGCCACCGCGCCGCCGACCTGCCAGACCGGGTTCGGAATTTTTACCAGCCGGATCGGCCTTCCAACCGCGTTGCCGAGCGCCTCACCCATGGCGGCCCAGGTCACGATCTCGGGACCCACCAGCGGAATGGGCTGCAGGTCCAGACCGGGCCGGGCCACGGCGCGAATCACCGCTTCCGAGACGTCTTTCACGTAGACCGGTTGCAGCCGGCCCTTGCTGGTCGGCACCGGTATCACACCAGTGTTCCTGGCCACCTTCAACAAGTTGAGTGAGTCTTCGTCTCTGGGACCGTAGATTCCGCCGGGACGCAGGATCACTCCCTCCATCGCCCCGCCTGAATCGGATACCACTTGGAACAAGCGGCGTTCGCCGGCCAGCTTGCTCTCTCCGTAGGCACTCGTCGGCCGGTCGCCCGGCGGTCCGGAGTCGCTTGCTTTTCGGTCAGGTCCGCGCGCCGCCAGGCTGCTCACCAGCACGAACCGCCTCACTCCAGCCTCTACCGCCGCGCGGGCGATGGACTGAGTACCTTCGGCGTTCACACGGTGATAGTCCGCGTCGGATTTCGCCCGTGTGATTCCGGCCGAATGCACGACGACATCGGCCCCGTCCAGCGCAGCTGCCAGTTCATCGGGCGAGCGGACATCCGCCGTGACGCGATCTACCGGGAGAGATTCGATCCAGCGGAGCTTGCTGGTCTTCCGCACCGTACAACGGACAGACCGCCCCTCGGCGATGAGGGCATCCGCCACGTGGCTGCCGAGAAAACCCGTTGCGCCGGTGAGAAGAACCGTTCGGGAGCCGTCAGACACTTGGGTTGAGGTCCCGATCGTACATGCGATACCGCTTGTACACTTTTGAACCCAGCTTCTCGATCACTCTTCGCATCGGGTAGTTATGATCGAGGATCCACCCGAACTCCCCGGCAGCTATCCCCTTCGCCGAGGCCTCCCGGAAGATCCGCAGTATCAGGAGGGAGTCGATCCCCTTGTGCCGGTATTCCTCGACCAGACCGAGCGTCAGCACCCGGCCCATGTCGATGTGTTTCGAATGCTTCAGAACTTTCAGGATGCCGAACGGAAACAGTCGCCCGCGAACCTTAATCAGCGCCTGGTTGTAGTCCTTCAGCCACAGGGCGAAACCGATCGGCTCACCCTCGGCGTTCTCCGCGAAAATGACTTGCTCGGGATCCTTCATCACGGCCACCTTGAGCTCGTCGGCCATGAACCGGATCTCGGCATCCGTCATCGGGACGAAGCCCCAATTTTCTTCCCACGCCTTGTTGTACACGTAGAGGACGCGGTCCAGCTCGGCTGAGAAGTCTTCCTTCCGCAGCGTCCTGAGTGAGATATCGAGCCTCTTCGACAGCCTCTCCTCCCGCTTGAGCATGAAGTCCGGCGGGATATTGTTGTCCAGGTAGTAGGCCACCATATCCATGGCCGCGTGGAACCCAGCGTTCGCGATCAGGTCCTCGTAGTAGTCGGGGTTGTACGGCATCATGATGGTAGCCGGACGATCGAAGCCCTCCACCAGCAGAGCAGCTTGCTCATTGGTGGAAAAGCTGGCCGGACCCCTGATGACCTCGAGGCCGCGACCTCGCAGCCAATCGGCTGCGGTACCCAGGAGTGCGTTCGCCACCTTCTGC
>JABDQB010000004.1 GCA_013042495.1 Gemmatimonadota bacterium | reverse complement strand
GTCGAGTCGGGAGAATCCTGCGGATGGGCGTCCTGCAGAGTGTCTACAGCAGCCCGCAGGCTGTCCACGATGGCCAGAGTGTCTAGCCGGGCCACGGCCACCGTGTCCTCCTGGGCCAGCACGGGGGCCGCGGAGACGCCGCCGACCAGCAGGCCGGCGGCTCCCAGAATTGCGGCTCGCCGCGTTCGCCTCAAACGCCGGGCAGGTACCAGCATATCACCTTGGGTTCGGTCATCTCCTGCAGGGAGAACTTGAGACCCTCGCGACCGAGCCCCGAGTTCTTGACCCCGCCGAACGGCATGGAATCCAGTCGGTAATCCGTCGAGTCGTTGAGGATGACGCTCCCGCAGTCCAGGCCGGCCGCCATGCGGTGGCACACCGTGACGTCGTTGGAGAAGCCGGCCGCGTGCAGCCCGTAGTTGGCGCTGTTGGCCGCGGCGATCGCCTCGTCGAGATCGTCCACGGGATACAGGTTCACCGCGGGACCGAAGACCTCCTCGTAATGGATGGTGGCATCCGGCGGCACGTTCTCGAGCACGGTGGGCGGAACCAGCGCGCCGTCGCGCGTCCCTCCGGCCAGGAGCGTAGCTCCCTTCTCGACCGCTTCCTGGACCCAGCGCTCCACCCGCTTGGCTTCGCCCTCGTTGATCATCGGGCCCATGTTTGTGGATTCGTCCAGCTTGTCACCGATCTTGTAGGCTTTCGCCCGCTGCACGAAGTCATCCCGGAACCGGTCGTAGACCTCCCGGTGGACGTAGATGCGCTGCACGCCGATGCAGTTCTGGCCGGCGGCCCAGAACGCCCCCGATACGCAGGTCTCTGCGGCCCAGTCCAGGTCCGCGTCCTTCCAGACGATGACCGGCGAGTTGGAGCCGAGCTCCATGCCGATCTTCTTGAGACCCACCCGGGACATAATGCGCTCGCCCGCTTCGACGCCACCGGTGAACGAGACCATTCGCACCCGCGGGTCCTCGACCAGTGCATCTCCGAGCACCGCGCCATAGCCCGTGATGCACTGCAGCACGCCGCTCGGAAGACCGGCCTTCATGAAGGCCTCGGTCAGCTTGATCGCGGATAGCGGCGTCACCGTGGCCGGTTTCAGGATGACCGCGTTCCCGCCGGCGATCGCGGGGCCGAGCTTGTGGGCCACCAGGTTCAGGGGGTCGTTGAACGGCGTGATCGCCAGCACCACGCCGATCGGGACCCTCTCGTAGTAGCCTCGCCGGGCTTCGCCCCCGGGAAACGAATCGAAGGGAATCGTCTCGCCCTGCAGACGCTTCGCCTCCTCGGCGGCGATGGTGAGGGTGTTCACGCAGCGACGGGCCTCGCCCCTCGCCTCGTTGATCGTTTTCGAGCCCTCGCGGGCGATCGTCCGGGCGAAGTCTTCCAGGTGGTCGGCGATGATCGCAGCGGTCCCGCGTAACACCTGCGAGCGCTCGAAAGTCGTCATTTGGCGGGCCGTCTCGCGAGCCGCGGCGGCCGTGGCCAGTGCCGTCTCCACGTCAGCATGGCTGGCCGCGGGGACCGTATCTATGATCGAGTCATCGAACGGATCGCGCACGTCGATGGTGTCGTCGCGATCGACCCATTCGTGACCGAGGAGCATCTTCATGTCATCCTCCGGTGGTCGGAATCAGGTTCTTCGGGTCACAACCGGGCCAGGGCCTGGTCCAGGTCCGCGATGGTGTCGTCAGGGTGTTCGGCACCCACGCACAGGCGGACCATGTTGTCGGGAATTCCGGCGAGGCACCTGCCTTCCTCGCCCTGTTGCTGATGCGTCGAGATGGCAGGAATCGTGGCCACGGTCTTGATCCGCCCGAGGTCGGTGGCCCGCCACGTTCTCTGGAGACCGTCGAAGAACACGCGCGTGTCCTGAGCAGAGCCGAGGACGTTGAATGACATCAGGTGTCCGAACGAGGGAGTCCCATCGTCCACGACGCGCATGTACCGGCCCGCGAGGTCGTGAAGCGCATGACTCTCCAGCCCCAGGTAGTCCACACGCTCCACCCTGGGATGGTCCGCCAGGAAGTGGGCGACGGTCATCGTATTCCTCGACATCTGCTCCATCTTCAGGCGCAGCGTCCGTACCTCACCGAGAATGGTGTGGGCCGTCGTCGGCGACATGCTCGGCCCCGAGTCCCGGAACGGCCACAGCTTGAGCCACAGGCCGTAGTCCGCCTTCACTTCGTCCTCCAGGTGCCTGGACACCATGCCTTGCCGGGCTATGACCGCGCCGGAGATGGTGCAGCCACCTGCCGCCGCCGTCTTCGAGAGCGAGTGGACTACGATGTCCGCGCCGTACTCCAGGGGGCGCATGAGGGCGGGCGTGGCGATCGTCGCGTCAACGATCAGCGGAATCCCGTGGCTGTGAGCCAGGTCGGCCACGGCCCGGATGTCGGCGAAGGCCTGCTGCGGATTCGACGGCATTTCGACGTACAGGAAGCGGGTACCTTCGTCGATCAGCGGCTCCCACTGCTCCAGTTTCCACGGCTCGCACACCCACCGAACCTGCGCTCCGCGCTCTGCCATTCGGACGTTGAACAGCTGAAACGTCCCACCGTAGGTCTGGGCCGCAGATACGAAGTTGATGTTCTCCGCCCCGGCGTCTCGTTTGGCCAGGAGCGGCTCGATGGCCTGCTTGATGGCCGCCATCCCTGACGACGTGCACAGGCCGGTCGCGTCGCACTCGCAGCCGTACGACTCGAGCAGAGCCAGCGTCTCTTCCAGGTAGAAGACCGTCGGATTGTGAATTCTCGAATAGCACCAGGTCGGGATCTGGTAGGAGAGAGCCGCCTCCATCTCGTCGCTGTCCCGGTAGGCCTGGGACGTCGAGGGGAAGATCGGTTCGATGATGCCGCCCTGGCCGCCGGAGAACGCTTCTTCCGCACTGTACATGCCGTGCACGGCGATCGTGTCGAACCGGAGGTTGCGCACCCTGTCGCGGTGCGCCCGCCGTTCAGACATGTACTTCTGCGCCTTCTCGACGTACGCCTGCACGCCGTTCGCGGTCATGACCTCCATGGATCCTCCCTCTCTAGACGCTCGTCCGATGTATCTCGAGCAGGTCCACCAGCACCGAGTAGCCGGTTTCGAGGCGCCCGGCGCCGGGACCGACCAGGGTCACGTCGCCAAGCAGCTCGGTGGAATATGTGACAGCGTTGGTCGCTCCGCCCACGGACGCCAGAGGATGAGACAGCGACACGCGCTCGGGCTTGACCGACGCCGTGACACCGCCGTCCGCCGGCTCCAGCGTACCGATCAGCTTCCACCGCTCTCCGGCGTCCTGCGCGGCGGTAATGTCAGCCGGCGTGAGCCCGGATATTCCGGTCCGGTCCACATCGTCCATTCCGATCGGAACACCCAGGAGAAGATTGGCCAGGATGACGACCTTTCCTGCCGCGTCGAAGCCCTCGACGTCTCCCGTAGGGTCGGCTTCGGCATAGCCGTTGTCCTGGGCCTCCTGCAGGGCATCCTCGTAGGTGGACCCCTGTTCCATGCGGGTCAGAATGTAGTTGCAGGTGCCGTTCAGGATGCCCTGCACTCGCTTGATCCCGGCGGCCCGGAGGAGATTCATCCCGTTGAGAACGGTCGGCGTTCCGCTCATCACCGTGCCCTCGACCCCGATCTCGAGTCCACGCTCGCGGGCCATCGCCGCGAGCTCGGCATAGTGGAGGGCCACGGGCCCCTTGTTGGTGGTGACCACGTGCTTGCCGGCCTCAAGCGCAGCCTTGATATGGCTGGTGGCCGGCTCTCCCGTTTCCAGGTCCGTGTAGCTCAGCTCGACCACGACGTCCGCCGAGCTCTGCCTGGCCATTTCGACTCCGTCCCACCCACGTTCGGGCGCGTCTACGCCACCCAGGTTTCCGGAGAGGCGGACTGCATCCAGGAGGTCGGCTGGATCGAACCCGGCCGGATCGTGGATGCTGCCCTTGAGGTTGTCGCTGACGCCGACGATCCGGAACTGGACTCCGAACTGCTCCAGCAACCGTGGGCCATGGTCGCTGAGGATCTCGGCGAACCCCTGACCGACGTTGCCAAACCCGATGATAGCGAGCCTGTATTCCATGGTAGTCTCGTGCTCCTGTCGATTCCCGGATCGAATCAGACGCAACGTCCGGGGGGGTATACTTGTTGCTGAGGTCAGGGCGGTAGCTTCTCCACCGACCGTCGACTCCCGGCGGACCTGACAACCGTTTCAACCCGGATCGGAATGAAGATACGCACTTTGGCGTTGTCGGCGCTCCTTCTCCAGGCATCGCTCGCGATAGCCCAGGAACCGGCCGCGGCGGCGCATCAGGAAACGAGGCCGAACGGTGAAACCGTCCGGGTGTTCCTCGACTGTCGCACACGCTGTGATTTCGACTTCATCCGGCAGGAAATCCCATACGTCGCCTGGGTCCGGGACCGAAAGGACGCGCAGGTCCACTTGCTGATCACATCGCAGCGGACGGGAGCCGGAGGACGCGAGAACACGCTGGCCTTCATCGGCCTCGAAGACATGGCCTCGGTCACCGATACACTGCTGCAAGTCTCGAGCCCCACGGACACCGATGCCGAGGAGCGTGAACAGCTGACGCGCACCATCGAATTGGGGCTCATAGCGTACGTGGCGCGCACCCCCCAGGCGGCCCGACTGGATGTGATTTGGACCGCGCCCGCCGAGGCGATGTTGGACGCCGTGGAGGCTGACGACCCGTGGAATTCCTGGATCTTCCGACTGCGGGCCAGCGGATCCCTGGGAGGTGAAGAACGCACCAGCGACTATTCCATCTCGGGCTCCATTTCGGCGAACCGCACCACTGAAGACGTGAAGACCGAAATTTGGACGTACGGCCGCTACGCCGAAAGCTCATTCGAACTCAGCGACGGCACGACTACCAACTCGCTGCGGCGGGACTATGGGGCATCGCTGCTCCAGGTGTGGAGCCTGGGGGATCACTGGTCTGCCGGCGGAGAAGTGAACGGCGGCCATTCCCTGTTCGGCAACTACGATCTTCGTTTCTGGGTGGCTCCGGCGCTCGAGTTCAGCGTGTGGCCGTACGTGGA
>JABDQB010000504.1 GCA_013042495.1 Gemmatimonadota bacterium | reverse complement strand
CTCGATCGCCGTCGTTCTGCTCAGCGCCATCGGCGACGCCGTGCATGGCATGCCGGTCGTGACTTCCCTCAAGCGAGCCTGGCCAGACGCCCGGATCACGTGGGTCATCCAGCCGGTGGCGCACGCTCTGGTCGAGCCCCACCCGGACGTGGACGAGTTCATCGTGTTCGACCGGGCGGCGGGACTGGCCGGGTTCCGCGAGTTTCGCTCGACGGTCGCCGGCCGGCGGTTCGATCTCGTCATCACGCTGCAGGTCTACCTGAAGGCGGGCTTGCTCACGGCGATTCTCGACTCGCCTCGCAAGCTGGGCTTCGATCGACACAGAGCCCGTGATTTCAACTGGGTGTTCACGACCGAGCGAATCCCGCGGCACGAGCCGCAGCACGTCCAGGACCAGTACTTCGAGTTCCTGCGGCACCTGGACGTGGAGCCCGTACACGAGTGGAGATTCGCTTTCAGCCGGGCCGAGGCAGAAGCCCGGCGAGCGTTCTTCGCTGAGATCGACCGGCCGGCCCTGGCAGTGGTCGTAGGCACCACGCGGCCGGGAAAGAACTGGCTTCCCGAACGATATGCCAGGGTGTTGGAGGTGGCCGAGACAGACATGGGCCTGAAGCCGATCATCGTCGGGAGCGAACACCCGGCGGAGGTGGCTGCGGCGCGGCGGATCGTCGAGTCCACGCGGGCCCGGCCGATCGTGGCTTTGAAGAACGACCTGCGGAGCCTGGCGTGGATCCTCGATGGGTCGGCCCTGATGTTGAGCCCGGACACGGGACCGCTGCACATGGCCACGGCACTCGGCACTCCGGTCATCGGTCTGTACGGCTACACCGATCCCAAACGGGTCGGCCCGTACCGGGGTCCGCGAGACCTCATCATCGACCGTTATTCCAGGCCTGGAGAGACCGTTCCGTCGGCGGAGACCCGCTCCGGAAACATGCAGAAGATAGAGGTGGACGAGGTTTTGCAGAAGATCGAACTTGCTTCCGGGAATCCGGCATCCGCGGACCCGACCTAGGAGTGCACGCGGAACTCGGGTGGGGTGGTGCGGGTGACAAGACCTGCCATATTCCACTCCTCCTCTGTCGAGGCGCCCCACGCTCACACCGTCACTCGAAGGGAGATCGCGCGAGCGTCCGTGACCAAGGGAAGAATTCTGTGGGTTGACGATGAAGTCGACCGGCTCCGTCCCCATACGCTGCTCCTGATTCGCGAGGGGTACCACGTGGACGCCGTGATGAACGGCGCCGACGCTCTCGAGCTTCTCGAACTCGAGAACTACGACATGATTCTGCTCGATGAGCAGATGCCGGGACTGCGAGGGCTCGATGTCCTCAGCGCGATCCGGACGGCGGGGCGAGACCTCCCGATTGTCATGGTCACCAAGAGCGAGGCCGAGGAGACCCTCCACGAGGCCATAGGTCGCCGGGCGGACGACTACATCATCAAGCCGACGAGTCCGCGGCAGGTCCTGTCCGTGGTCACGCGATTGCTGGCCGGCCCCCGACTGCGTCATCAGCAGGCGGCCCGCGAGTTCACGGAGAGGTTCGGTACGCTGCGTGACGCGATCATCACCGCCGATTCCTGGGAGGACTGGGCTGTCCTCTACAGCGAGCTGGTGGACTGGGACCTGCGTCTCGAGGAGGCGGGCGAGACGAGCCTGGCGGAAACGATCGACGCGCTGCGCAGCGACATCCGGCGGAGTTACAGCCAGCTGGTGACCGAGCGTTACTCGGAGTGGTTGCAGGAAGATGGAGAGATCGGGCCGCCGCTTTCGGTAGACATCATGGAGCGGTTCTTCGCCCCCCTTCTCGGCGAGGGTCGATCGGCTCTGCTGATCGTCATCGACTGTTTGCGGCTCGACCAGTGGCGCGCGATCCGTCCCCTGCTCACCGACGATTTCGAAGTGGAAGAAGCGCTCTACTCGTCGTTGCTTCCGACCGCGACCCCGTTTTCGAGGAACGCCATCTTCAGCGGGCTCTTCCCCGACGAGATCGAGGCATCGAGGCCCGGCTGGTACGACTCCGGCGCCGAGGGAGGCTACAACACGTTCGAAGACGAACTGTTCGCGTCTCATGTTGCCGAGCTGGCCGGGCCCGGAATACGGACGCACTACGAGAAGGTGTTCTCCGCCGACCAGGGGAATTCCATGCTCCAGCGGTTGGGGGGCTACCTGTCGGGTCCCTCGGCCACGGCGCTGGTGTTCGGATTCGTCGATCTCCTGACGCACGGACGGAGCGAATCGAGGCTGATCTGGGAGGTGGCACGTGACGAGTCCGCGCTTCGATCTCTGACGGTCTCGTGGTTCGAGCGGTCGGCCGCATACGGCGCGCTGAAGGAAGCGGCAAGGCGAGATGTTCCGGTCCTGCTCACGACGGACCACGGATCGGTCCACTGCAACCGTCCGCTGACGATCTACGCTCACAAGGACGCGACGCCGAACCTGCGCTACAAGTTCGGCCGGGAGATGAGGGTCGACAACAACGCGGGCGTCCTGGCGGTCAAAGACGCGCACGCCCTGCGTCTGCCCCCCAGGGGTTTTCACTCCACCTACATGATGTGCCGCGACGACTATTACTTCGTCTATCCCACGAAGCTGCGGGAGTACCAGGGCCGGTACCGTGACAGCTTCCTGCACGGCGGCGTGAGCCCGGAGGAGATGGTCCTTCCGGTCGCGCTCCTCTCTCCCAGGTCCTGACCATGTGGTCTTCGTACGTCCGCCTGTTCCGCTATGTGGGGCCGTTCATCGGTCTCCTGATCGGCGCGATACTGCTGATGGTCCTTTCCGCGGGTCTGGATGCCTTCACGCTGGTACTCCTGATCCCGTTCCTGCAGTCGCTGTTCGGGATGGAGATCCTGGCCGGCGCGGACATGAGCAGCATCGAGCGCTTGCTGGACGGGTGGTTCGGAGCCTGGCTCCGCTCCGGCGATCCCCTGGACTCGCTGCGGAACGTGTGTTTGCTGGTGCTCGGCGTCCTCTCCCTGAAGAACATTTCGCTGTACGGGGCCCGCCTTCTCACTACGTACGTTCAGGAACACGTCGAGCGTCACATGCGGGACGACGTCTACGGACACCTGCAATACCTGCCCCTGTCGTTCTTCGGGCGCGTGAAGGTCGGCCAGCTCATCACCCGGGTGCTGAACGACACGAGGGAAGCGCGCACCGTCATCACGTTCGCCCTCACCGACGTCCTCCGGCAGGCGGTTACGGCGACCACCTACGTCGTGTTCCTGTTGCTCATGTCCTGGCAGCTCACGCTCGTGGCGCTCGTGGCCGGGCCCCTGGTGGCCGTGGGCCTCAGCCCCATCCTCCGCCGCCTGAAGGGCAGTTACGGCAAGGCCTTCCAGCAGCGTGGCGAGCTGATGTCCGTGGCGCAGGAGACGATGAGCGGGATCCGACTCGTGAAGTCCTTCGGGGCCGAGGAACACGAGCGGGAGCGCTTTATACGCAGTTCGAGCCGATACGCCCGCCGCATGGTGCGAGCCAACGCCCTCAGCCAGGCCGCCGGGCCGATTTCGGAGGTCCTTTCGTCGGTGATCGCCCTCGTCCTCATCTGGATTGGCGCCAACATGGTGCTCGGTACGGCTACCCTGTCGGCTGAGGTGTTCATCGCCTTCGTGACGATGGCCGTGAGGCTCGTGTCTCCCGTCAAGGCACTGGCCCAGTTCCCGACGAAGCTCCAGCTGTCGATCGCGGCAGCCGAGAGATTCTACGAGGTTCTCGATACGGCCGCGGAGCCATCGCACGAGGGCGAAGAGCAGACCGTGAGCGCCCCGCGCGATTCGATTCGGTTCGAGAACGTGGACTTCGAGTACGAGCCGGGCCGGCCCATCCTTCGCGGTATCGATTTCGAGGCGAGGCCTGGTGAAGTCGTCGCCCTGGTG
>JABDQB010000503.1 GCA_013042495.1 Gemmatimonadota bacterium | reverse complement strand
CCTGGACCTGTATTGGATCTACGATCACCGCGAAGACGATGAAGCGGTTCCGGGCGATCAAAAGACGAATCGGCACACGTTCGGCGCTCGCTGTGTCGGCAACGTGTCCGGCTTCGTCTACCGCGCGGAAGGATCCTACCAGAGCGGCACGCTATTGGGCACGGACGTGTCAGCTTTCATGATCGGCGGCCGCCTGGCACATGGGTTCGCGGGCAAGGGCGGCGTCACGCTGTGGTACGACTACCTGTCGGGAGATGGGGACCTGGGCGACGACAAGCTCAAGGTGTTCGACACGCTGTTCGCCACGAACCACAAGTTCTACGGCTTCGCGGACCTGTTCCTGAACATCCCCCTGGACACGGGCGGCCGCGGGCTGCAGGACATCGCGGTCAAGGGCACGTACCGGTTCCATCCCGCATGGCTGGTTCGCCTGGACCTCCACTCGTTCCACATGGCGGACAAGGGACCGCTCACCTCGGGCCACTTCGGGGAGGAAATCGACGTGGTGGCGAGCTGGAGATACAACCGGTACCTGAACCTGAGCGCCGGCGTGGCCTACGTGTTCCAGGGCGACGGGTGGGCCGAGATAGGCCGTCTGGCGAAGGACATGGGCTGGGTCTATCTGATGCTGGACGCGAGGTTCTGAGCCCCACTCGGGTCCGCAGCGAACAGAGCCCCGGACCGCTCAGGTGCCGTGCTCGACCCGGTTGGAGAGAATCCCCCAGCGCGCGTCCACCTCGTCCTGGATGATCTCCACCTGTCGATCGGTCAGATGCTTGAAACGCGCCTGGCGCCGGATGTACTCCTCGATCGAGCCGCCAGGGTGGTCCACGGTGAAACGCCAGGTGCCACCGTTCTCTACTTCCATCAGAGGAAAGACGCGCCGCTCGACGGCCATGCGCGCGAGGTCGATGGTCTCGTCGTTCTGCGTCTTCCAGCCCGGGGGGCACGGAGCGAGGATGTGGAGGAAGCGGGTGCCGCGAATCGTGCGGGCCTTCTTCACCTTCTCGACCAGGTCCACCGGGTAGGCCACGGAGGCCGTGGCCGCGTACGGGATCCGATGCGCCGCCATGATGGCCATGATGTCCTTCTTGGGCTGGTGCTCCGGGTCGTTCGTCGGTGTCGTCGTGGTCCAGGCCCCCCACGGGGTGGCGGATGAGCGCTGGACACCGGTGTTCATGTAGGCTTCGTTATCGTAGCAGATGTAGATGAAGTCCTCGTTACGCTCGGCCGCTCCCGACAGCGCCTGCAATCCTATGTCGAACGTGCCGCCGTCGCCGGCCCACGAGATCACGGTCGTCTCGGTATCGCCTCGGGCGACGAGCCCCGCCTTGATGCCGGACGCCACGGCCGCCCCTGTCTCGAAGGCCGTGTGGAACAACGGTACCCGGAGGGACGATTGCGGCCACGGCCCGGCGATGATGCTCCAGCAGCACGCCGGGAGCACCACCATCGTCTCGGGGCCCAGCGCCTTGAGTACCAGGTTCATGGCGATGGGGGCCGCGCAGCCGGGACACGCGAGGTGCCCCGAAGCCAGCAGGTCGTCCCGCGGGATGTGCTGTTTGATGATGGTCTGGCTCATAGCTCCACCCCTACCCACAGATCCTCTCGCTCGGGCCTGGCGGTCGAGCGGCAGTTGTCGATGATGTCGCTGATGACCGTCGGAGTGACGTCGCGTCCGCCGAGTCCCAGTACGTACCCGAACAGGTTGGGTCGGTCCTCGGGCGGAACGTCGTACAGCGCCGACCGGATCTCCTCGGCGAAGATGCCTCCGTGTCCGGGTGAGATGTTCCGATCGAGCACCGCCACCCGGTCCACGCCGCCCAGGTGGCCGCGCAACTCCTCGGTCGGGAAGGGCCGGAACATCTTGACCTTGAGCAGGCCCACCTTCTCACCGCCCGCCCGCCGCTCGTCCACCACCGTGCGCGCCGTCGAGGTGATGGTTCCGGAAGTCACCAGCAAGAGATCGGCGTCCTCCGTCCGGTAGGCCTCCACGGCCCCGTACCGGCGGCCCGTGATCGCCTCCCAAACGTCCTCGACCTGGCGAAACACGTCGCGTGCCTCGTGCATGGCCTCCTGCTGCTGCCACCGCATCTCGGTGTAGGCGTCAGGCCTGACGAGGGCGCCGAACGCGTGCGGATCACTGGTATCCATCTTGAAGGTCGCATCGCGCTGCGGGAGGAAACGGTCCACGTCCTCCTGTTCGGTGACGTCCACCGGCTCGGACGTGTGCGACAGGAAGAAGGCGTCCAGCACCAGCATCACAGGGAGGTCCACCGTCTCGGCGAGCTTGAACGCCTGGACCGTGGTGTCGAACACCTCCTGGTTCGTCTCGCAGTATAACTGGATCCACCCGGTGTCGCGCTGCGAAAGGCTGTCGTTCTGATCGGTCCAGATCGTCCACCCGGGGGCCATGGCGCGGTTGACGTTGGCCATGACAACCGGAAGGCGCCCGCCCGCTGCCCAGTGCAGCATCTCGTGCATGAGCGCGAGGCCCTGGGCCGAGGTCGCCGTGAACGTGCGGGTGCCCGCTATCGAGCCACCGATGCAGGCGGCCATCGCCGAGTGCTCGGATTCGACCTTGATGTACTGGGCGGGAAGGCTGCCGTCGGCCACCATGTCCGACAAGGCCTCGACGATCTGGGTCTGAGGCGTGATCGGATAGGCGGAGATGACCTCCACGCGGGAGCGCAGGACGCCCCACGACACCGCGTGGTTGCCGATCATCACCTTCTTCATATGCCCTCCCGCGTCATCGTGACGGCTCCGCGGGGGCATTCGGCGGCGCAAAGACCGCATCCCTTGCAGTATCGCATGTCTATCTCGAATCCCCCGTCTTCTCGGCGGGAGATCGCCATGTCGGGGCAAAAGATCAGGCACAGCTCGCAGCGGTTGCACACGCCGCAGTTCAGGCAGCGCTCGGCTTCCTCGATGGCTTCCTTCTGGCTGAGTCCGAAGTTAGTCTCGCCAAATGCTGATCGGAGGTCGATCGCATCGTGGAAGTGGTCTTCGTGTCGCGGGGCCGTTTGGAAGTGATGCGGGTTCATCTGGTCCCAGGTCACCGTCTGGTTGACGGGCGCCTCGCGCGGGATCGGGTCCGCGTCCTTGGAATAGCGGAGGGCGCTGACGTTGCCACCGCCGAACCGGAGATCGTCGAGTGGGACTTCGCCGACGTCTTCGCCGGCCTTCTCGCGCAGGAAGTGGTCGATCCCGATGGCGGCCCGCTTTCCGGCACCGAGCGCGTCGGCCACGGAGCGCGGCATGTCGACTACGTCGCCGCCCGCGAAAACGGTTGCTGAGGTGCTTTCGCCGAGCTCATCCACCTCGACGAGTCCCCATGTCGTGCCGATATCGCCGGGAAGAAACGACAGGTCACAGTCTTCGCCGATCGCCGTGAGCACCGTGTCGGCTTTGGTCGTGAATGTGTCTCCCTCGATGGGAACCGGGCGCCGTCGCCCGGACTCGTCCGGCTCGCCGAGCTCCATGCGCTGACACGTGATGCCGGTGAACACCCCGCCTTCCTTGGCGACGCCTATCGGGGCCGCCAGGAACTCGAACTCCACGCCTTCCTGTTTCGCCTCCCGCACCTCCTGCGGAATGGCCGGCATCTCGCGCGGCGTACGCCGGTAAAGCACCGTGACGTCCGCGCCGAGGCGGAGGGCGGAACGGGCGCAGTCCATGGCCGTGTTTCCTCCGCCGACCACGATCACCCTTTCGCCGAGGTCCGGACGCCCGCCGGCGTTGACCTCCTTGAGGAACTCGAGGCCGGGCCGGATCGCCGAAACGCTCTCCGCTCCGTCGATACGGGAGTCCTTGCCGACGTGCGCGCCCGGCGCCACGAACACGGCGTCGAACGCATCGACCTCGGCCCATGGCACGTCCGTCCCCACGCGCGTGGAAGTGCGGAGGTCGATACCCGCCGCCTGAATCCGCTCGATCTGGCGGTCCAGGATGGCGCGCGGCAACCTGTATTCGGGGATGCCGAGCCTGAGCATTCCGCCCGCTTCGGCAGCTGCCTCGAAGACCGTCACCCCGTACCCGAGGCGCGCCAGGAAGCAGGCACACGACAGGCCCGCCGGACCGGATCCGATCACGGCCACGGTCTCCTCTCGCGTGCGCTCGGGAGCCGGTGGCGGCGGCGCGGCGAGGATCATGTCTCCGAGCCGGCGCTCCACCGAGTGGATGGCCACGGCCTCATCGAGAGACGCTCGATTGCAGCTGTCCTCGCACGGGTGGTGGCATACCCGGCCGGTAACCGCCGGCATCGGGTTCTCGCGGACCAGCAGGTCGGCCGCCTCCTGCAGCCGACCCTGCCCGATCAGGTACATGTAGCCCTCGATGTCGATTCCGACGGGGCACCCCGCGTTGCAGGGGGCCACGCGGTCTTCGTACCGGGGCATGATGTATTTCCAGGAACCGGTAGGGTTGACCAGGGTCGAGGTCTCGCTGATCGCGATCGGCGGGATCTTGCGGCCCGTGTCGTGAGGCTTCGTCACGTCGCGCTCAGACATGCGAAACCTCCGTGGGAGCGGCGGAGCGGACGGCGCCGAATGCATCCACGGCCGCCTCGTAGTTGGCCTCCCGTTTGACCGGCACCTCGTCGTCGATCGCCGCCTTCACGGACTGCAGGCCGATCAGCCCGAACTCGGCCGCGAATGCGCCCACGATGGCCGTGTTCACGATCGGTTGGGTCTTCGTGCCGAGGCCGTGCCGGATCGCGATCCCGCTGGCATCGATCGTCGCCACCCGGTAGTGCTCGAGGAGCCCGGCATACTCGTCCGGCGCCTTCTCGGTATTGATCAGGATCGTCCCGCCCGGCTTGAGACCGGCGGTGACGTCGATGGCGTCGATCAG